>NZ_ATYG01000003.1:0-132768 GCF_000427565.1 Carboxydothermus ferrireducens DSM 11255 | reverse complement strand
TTACCCCACCAACTAGCTAATAGGACGCGGGCCCATCTGTAAGCGGTAGCATGCTCCCGCCTCAGCCACCTTTCCTATCAGGTCTCTAAACCCGATAGCGTATCCGGTATTAGCCCCGGTTTCCCAGGGTTATCCCGGTCTTACAGGTAGGTCACCCACGCGTTACTCACCCGTCCGCCGCTATCCTGAAGGTTGGCAAGCCAACCTCCAGGACCGCTCGACTTGCATGTGTTAGGCACGCCGCCAGCGTTCGTCCTGAGCCAGGATCAAACCCTCCATTTATATCCGTACAACCCCTCTCAGGGTTATACCCCTCGGATAGTTTAATCCTTCCTTTTATCTGCTCTCGTACTCTTTCCGAGTACGGGCCGCTTGCCGTTGTTTTGTTTTCAAAGAACATGTCTTGGGATTATAATCTTAACACAGCTTAATTGCTCTGTCAAGCTTTTTCTTTTTTTGTCGGCGCATCGCCGACGTCTAATAATATAGCATAACCTTTTTACCGAATCAAGACCATTTTATTAATTTTTTTGTTGTATTTTTTGGCAATAATACTAAATTACAATATTGTATTTATTTTATCCCTGGTTTAAAACAGGCTGTTAAGTGTCCGGGTTCCACTTCTAATAGTTCCGGCGTCTCCTTGCGGCAGCGTTCGTCCGCATACTGACACCTTGAAGCAAACCGGCATCCTTCGGGTGGATTAATTGGGCTCGGAACATCCCCCTTTAAGATAATTCTCTGACGGCTTGCTTCAATCCGAGGATCGGCAATTGGTACAGCTGAAAGTAGGGCTCTGGTATAGGGATGCAAGGGATTTTCGTAAAGTCTTCTACTTTCCGTAATTTCCACAATACGGCCTAAATACATGACCGCAATTCTATCGCTTAAATATCTAACGGTGGATAAGTCATGGGAAATAAATAAGTAAGTTAAACCAAATTGCTTTCTTAACTCTTCTAACAGATTAATTACCTGCGCACGAATGGAAACGTCTAATGCCGAAGTCGGTTCATCTAAAACTATAAATTCCGGTTTTACCGCCAGTGCTCTGGCTATCCCAATTCTCTGCCTCTGTCCCCCGGATAATTCATGGGGAAAGCGGTTAGCATGTTCCTCATTTAATCCCACCAGTTCTAAAAGCTCAATTACCCGGCGGTTTCTTTCCTCTCCGGTAGCCAAACGATGGATGTCAATTGGTTCCGCAATAATTTCACCAATGGTCATCCGGGGATTTAGAGATGCGTAAGGGTCCTGAAATATCATCTGAATTTTCCTATGCAAACCGTATCTCTCTTTTTTGCTCATCCTGGCAATATCCTGGCCTGCGTATTCAATCGTTCCAGCGGTTGGTTGATAAAGTCCGGCTAATACTCGCCCAAGAGTTGTTTTGCCACATCCCGATTCTCCAACTAACCCCACCGTTTCTCCTTTTCGTATGGCTAAATTTACCCGGTCAACCGCTTTTAATACCTGACCATGGCCTAAATTAAAGTATTTAGAAAGATTTTTTGCCACTAAGATATTTTCTGCCACTTAATCCACCGCCTTTGCTGTAAGCTTTTTAACTTCCTCGGCATTAAGCCAGCAGCTAACCCGGTGACCAGGAGAAACTTCAGTTTCCGGTGGTTCGTACATAGCACAGATTTTCATGGCATGTTCGCAGCGAGGCCAGAAGGCACAACCTTTAGGCGGATTTATTAAATCCGGCGGCCGACCGGTAATAGGAACCAATGGAACTGACCGGTCTTGGTCTAAACGCGGAACCGATTTTAAAAGTCCCCAGGTATAGGGATGTTTCGCATTGTAAAAAATTTCTTCGGTACTTCCTTCTTCCACCACTTTTCCAGCATACATAACCACAACTCGCTCGGAAAATCCAGCTACAACCCCCAAATCGTGGGTTATGATAATAACCGACATATGCAGTTTATTTTGCAGCTCTTTTAAAAGCTCCAAAATCTGGGCCTGAATGGTAACATCTAAAGCTGTGGTAGGCTCATCCGCGATTAAAAGCTGCGGGTTGCAGGCAAGGGCTATAGCAATTAAAACCCTCTGTCGCATCCCACCGGAAAACTCATGGGGATATTGCTTTAACCTCTTTTCCGGCTGGTTAATTCCTACCATCTTTAATAGTTCAATCATCCGCTCTTTTGCTGCTTCACCTTTTAATCCCTGGTGAACCCGCAGTACCTCACCCAGTTGGGTTCCAATGGTTAAAGTGGGATTTAAGGATGTCATGGGGTCTTGCGAGACCATTCCAATCTCTTTACCCCGTATTTTCGCCATCTGTTCCTGGGTTTTGGGGACCAAGTCCTCCCCGTTAAAAAGGATTTGCCCGCTGACAATTTTCCCCGGAGGTGTAGGGATTAACTTCATTATCGTGTGGGCTGTAACAGATTTGCCACACCCCGATTCCCCGACGATGGCAACAACTTCACCTTTTTTGACACTAAAGGTTACACCGCGGACAGCTTGGACATCGCCGGCAAAAGTTTTAAAGTTTACCCTGAGGTCTTTTACTTCTAAAATGTTTGCCACTTTAAAACCTCCTATCTTCTGGCCCGCGGGTCTAAGGCGTCTCTTAACCCGTCACCAACAAAGTTAAAAGCCAGCATGGTTATACTGATAAAGAACGCCGGGAAAAATAATTGCCACGGATAAGCAGTAATAGCCTGCACCCCATCGCTGGCAAGGCTACCCCAGCTGGCCATCGGGGCCGAAACCCCTAAGCCCAAAAAGCTAAGCCAGGCTTCAGTAAAAATAGCTTCAGGTATCATTAAGGTCATGGCAACGATAATCGGACCCATTGTATTCGGAATTATGTGCCTTACTAAAATCCTGAGGGGACTTGCCCCTAATACCTTTGCTGCCAAAACATATTCCTGTTCCTTTAATGCTAAAACCTGTCCCCGCACAAGCCGCGCCATATTTAGCCAGTAAACTGCACCCAGAGCAATAAAAATAGTCTTTAATCCCGGTTCCATAATAACCATTAAAAGAATAACCCATAAAAGAAATGGTATACTCGATAATATTTCCACAATACGCATCATTATTTCGTCCACAATTCCGCCAAAATAACCGGAAATACCGCCATATAATACACCAATTATGAAAACCAAAATCGCCGTTACAATCCCTACCTCCAGGGATATCCTTGCACCATACCAAACCCTGGTAAACAAATCACGCCCCAGAGAGTCGGTTCCAAACCAGTACTGGCTGTTGGGAGGTTGATTGACCATCTTGTAATTTTGTTCATCATAGGTATGCCCAGAAAGATAAGGCCCAATAGCAGCCATAATAATTAAAAGGATAATCACCACTAAACCAACCATTGCCAGTTTATTTTTGCGAAAATTTCTGCGTACATCCTGCCAGTAAGTAGTTCTTGGCTTTCCGATAGCTTCAGCTTCAAACCCTGATTTTTCAAGTGGCGATAGCAGTTCTTTGGTTATTTCCATTTCTTAGCCCTCCTTCCGGGTAAGTTTAATTCTTGGGTCAATTAAAGCATAAGAAAGGTCGACCAATAAATTCATAACCATTAAAAAAGCAGCATAAAAAACGGTTAGTCCTAAAATTAAGCCATAATCCCGGTTAATAATCGAAATAACAAAATCCCGTCCAATCCCTGGAATGGCAAAAATTTTTTCAACAACGAAACTTCCGGTAAATACCCCGGCAATTAGTGGCCCGAGATAAGTTACTACCGGTAAGATAGCATTTTTTAGAGCGTGCTTGTAAATAACTACCCGTTCGCTCATACCTTTGGCCCGGGCAGTTTTAATGTAATCCTGCTGCAGCACTTCAATCATGTTAGAACGCACGATTCTTGATATAAACGCCGTAGGCAACGTTGCTAAAGCTATCGCCGGAAGCACTACATGAGCCGGTGTACCCCACATTGCCGTTGGAAACAACTTTATCTTATAGGCAAAAAAGTACATTAAAAGCGAAGCCATGATAAAACTTGGTACGGAAAACCCTATGGTTGCCAAAATTGTTGCTAGATAATCTTGCCATTTATTTTGGTTTAACGCCGAAATTATCCCAAGGGATATACCAAAAATTAACGCAATCATTACCGAAACTGCACCCAGTGTAGCCGACACCGGGAAGCCATTTTTAATAAAATCATTGACCGTTCGCCCTTCATACTTAAACGACACTCCCAAATCCCCTTTTAACAGCTGCTGTAAATACTTTACGTATTGCAGCCACAAGGGATCGTTTAAATGAAACTTTTCATTTAAGTTTTTCATCACCGATTCGGGAAGCTGCTTTTCACTGGCGAAGGGCCCACCGGGCACCACGTGCATTAAAATAAAAGTAAAAGTTATTATTAAAAGCATTGCTACCAAAATATACGCCAACCGTTGCAGTAAGAAACGGCCCATTACCCCACCTCATTTCTTTGTCCAAAATTTACTTAAACCCTATTATAACAGGGAAAAAGGTATATGCGGTAAATTCCGCATATACCCCCATCCCCAAAACTTAATTTTTTTAATTTAAAACTATTTTACGTAAGCCCATTTGAATTCCGCTTGCACACCAAAGGGAGGAATTACAACATCATGGAGCTTATCGCTCATTAATACCGGATTGGTGTAGAAGTAAATTGGCATAATCGGCATTTCATCCATTAAGATCTTTTCCGCTTCATGCATCGCTTGCATCCGTACCGCTTGATCATTAGTGGATTTTGCTTTCTTCACGAGTTCATCGTACTTCTTATTGCTCCAACCGGTATCATTGTTACCACCATTGGTTACAAACATGTCAATAAAGGTCATCGGGTCAAGGTAGTCTCCTACCCAGCCAGCCCGAGCAATATCGTACTGAAGTTTATCCTCCATATTAAGGTATACTTGCCACTCCTGATTCATTATCTTGACATTAACACCAAGGTTTTTCTTCCACATTTGCTGTATAGCTTCGGCAATCTTCTTGTGACCTTCTGAAGTGTTAAAGAGGATAGTTACCGTTGGGAAGCCTTTGCCATCGGGATAACCTGCTTCCGCCAAAAGCCTCTTAGCTTCCGCTACATCTTCCTTGAAGTAAGCGTTGCCGCCATTTTCCCGGAAGTCTTTACCATCAGCATCGGGAATACCATAAGGCACAAAAGCAAAAGCCGGTTTTTGTTCTGCCTGTGTAATGGTATCGATAATAACCTGACGATCAATAGCCATCGCAAATGCTTTTCTAACCCTTGGGTCATTGAAAGGCTTTTTGGTTGTGTTAAAACGATAGAAATAGGTGGCTAACTGCGGAAAAACTTTTAATTTTCCTTCCTGCTTTAACCGTGGCATATCTTCGGTAGGAATATCATCAATCATATCCACTTCGCCGTTTTCAAACATGGTTAAAGCAGTTTTCGCATCGTCAATTAAAAGGAACTGAAGCTCATCAAGCTTTACATTGGCAGCATCCCAGTAGTTGGGATTTTTCTTGAAAACAATTTTATCCTTGCTCTTGTAGCTTTCAATAACAAACGGACCATTACCTATGATTTTCTTATCGCCTTCAACTTTAAACTCAGGGTTAGCTTCAACTGCTTCCTTCTTAAGCGGCATAAGAGTTTGGAAAGCGGTCAAGCCTAAGAACTGGGGAGCTGGCTCTTTTAATTCAACCTTTAAGGTTTTGTCGTCAACTACTGTAATAGCCACATCTTCAGCTTTACCCTTACCGCTGTTATACTCTTCAGCACCTTTGATGTAATACAACTGATAAGCATATTCGGAACCTGTTTTTGGATCTAAAGCCCGGAGCCACGCATATTTAAAGTCATTGGCTGTTACCGGGGTTCCATCACTCCACTTAGCATCTCTTAAGTAGAAAGTATAGGTCTTACCATCCTGGGATATTTCCCATCTTTCCGCAATGCCAGGAGCAATTTTCCCATTTTTATCGTACCGGGTTAATCCTTCAAAAATTGCATTAGCAATAGTTCCTTCAGGAAGACCGGTCATTTTAGCCGGATCTAATGTTTCCGGATCAGCCCCTAAAACATATTTAATAACTTGTGGGGTTTTATTCTCCCCGGTTTTGTTCTCCTCGGTCTTCTTCGCGCAGCCGGTAAAGACCAAAGAGAAACTCAGCACTACCGCTAAAAGCGCCAGTAAACCGTTTCTCTTTCTCAATGCACACAACCTCCTTTAAATTTTTAGTATTTTGCCCCCCAGGTAACAGTATAATATTTCGACAGGCTCTCGTACTTTCCTGCCGAAATTTTGTGTATACAAAATATTTTATTCATAATATACTCTATATTTTCAAAATTTTCAATATTAATACAAAAAGCAAATTTCCACTCTGCCCCCTTTTAATCCCGGGGACGCATCAACGGGAATAAAATAACATCTCGAATCGAAGCTTGGTCAGTTAAAAGCATAACCAAACGGTCAATACCGATTCCCAGTCCTCCGGCAGGCGGCATTCCGTACTCTAATGCAGTGATATAATCTTCATCCATCATGTGCGCTTCTTCATTGCCTTTTGCCCGGGCTTCTAACTGTTTTAAAAAGCGTTCTTTTTGATCAATGGGGTCGTTTAGTTCGGAAAAAGCATTGGCCATTTCCCGCCCATAGATAAACAGCTCAAACCGGTAAGTTAAATCAGGATTTTCCTTCTGGCGTTTAGCTAAAGGTGATACTTCTACTGGATAATCAATCACGAAAGTCGGATTAATAAGGGTAGGTTCCACCTTTTCCTCAAATACAGCGGTGATGATTTCACCCCAGCCCATGTCTTCTTCCACCGGAACTCCCAGCTCTTTGGCCTTTGCATAGGCTTGAACCGGGTCTTTGACACTGGCAAAATCCACTCCGGTAACTTCTTCAATTGCTTTTAACATGGGAATCCGCTTCCAGGGTCTCTGTAACTTAATTGGTGTCCCCTGGTAAGTTATCTCTAAGGTTCCCAGTACCTTTTCTGCAACATGGGTTATTAATTCTTCGGTGATATCCATCATATCATGGTAGTCGGCATAGGCCTGATATAATTCTAACATTGTAAACTCGGGATTATGTTTGGTAGAAATACCTTCATTTCTAAAGTTTCTGTTAATCTCATAAACCTTCTCAAAGCCACCGACCAAAAGGCGCTTTAAATACAATTCCGGGGCAATACGTAAGTATAATTTCATATCTAAGGCATTGTGGTGGGTAATAAACGGCCTTGCCGCTGCCCCTCCGGCAATAGGATGCATCATTGGGGTTTCCACTTCTAAAAAACCTTTCTGGTCCAAAAACTCCCGAATAGTCTTGACAATACGGCTTCGTAAGATAAATGTTTCCCGGACTTCAGGGTTGACAATTAAATCAACGTAGCGCTGCCGGTAGCGAAGTTCCACATCGGTAAGCCCATGCCACTTTTCCGGGAGTGGTCTTAAGGATTTGGCTAATATTTCAAAACTGGAGAGCCAGACGGTGATTTCACCTTTTTGGGTTTTAAAAACATGGCCGGTAACGCCAATGATATCACCTATATCCAGTTTTTCAAATAATTTATAGGCTTCTTCCCCTAATTCGTTCTGTCGGGCATAAATTTGAATCTTACCAGACATATCCTGGATATGAGCAAAGGAAGCTTTCCCGTGACCCCTTTTAGCCATAATGCGCCCGGCTATTTTCACCGTTTTATCAACCAATTGTTCAAAGTTATCGAGAATTTCTTTAGCAGTATGGGTTCGCTCAAACTTGCCGCCGTACGGTTCAATACCCATTTTCCGTAACTCAGAAAGTTTTTCTAACCGTACTTTAACAAGTTCGTTTAGTTCCTGGTGCTCCAACTTGGCTCCCCCTTATTCTAAGATATCAACTATCTCGTATTTTAAAGTACCCGCAGGTACTTTCACCTCTACCACAGTTCCTTTCTTCTTTCCTAAAATAGCACTCCCAACGGGCGATTCGTTGGAAATTTTATTGGCTGAAGGATCAGCTTCCGCCGACCCTACAAGATAATACTCTTCCACCACTCCATATTCGAGGTCTTTTAAAACCACTTTTGAGCCCAAGGTAACCACATCTTTTTGCTGTTCATTTTCAATAATTTTAGCATTCCTTAACATTTTTTCTAAAGTAATTATCCGTCCTTCGATAAAAGCCTGCGCATTTTTGGCATCTTCGTATTCGGAGTTTTCACTTATATCCCCAAATTCTATTGCCTGCTTAATCCTTTCGGCCACTTCCCGCCGTTTAACCGATTTCAACTCTTCTAATTCCTGTTCTAATTTTTTAAGCCCCTCTCGGGTTAAGATAACTTCTTTTTCCTTCATATTTCTCTCTCCTTCAAGCTTAATAACTTCCATAAATTATACCGAAAGCACTGCTGGTAACAGCAGTGCTTCATTTCTTTAAACGCAGTTTATTATAAAAGAGGAACTAAAGCTTGTCAAGAAATTTTAAGTAGCAAAAACAGACTTTTTCAGAGCATTTTTTCTAATTTTTTCTATTTCTTCGGAAGATATTGCTCTCTCAAAACTTCTAAAGCCTCCAACCTTAAAACCATGTTTCTGAGCCAGCCTGCTTATTTCTTCCACCTTTTCTAATTCCATGTCCCGCCCCAAAGAAAAGTTTTCAAAGCGCCCCTCTAAAGTTAAAATCATCGTCTCCGCCATACAGGCATAAGAAGTTTTGGGAGGAAAACCAAAGTTTAAGTTAAACTCCACATCTCCCGGAACTTCCACCACTCCACCCTCAATAACTAAAACATCATCCCGCAGCTTGGCTACCTCCTTCGAAACATCCCGGGGGCGTGAAACATCGCATACCACCGCTCCCGGTTTTAAATCTTCGGGCTCGATAATAGTATCCACCGAACTTGTAACGGTTATTACTATGTCAGCTTCCTTTAAACTTTTTTTCACATTATCGGTAATGGCAACCGCCAACCCCGATTCTTTTAAAATTAGGTCCGCCACCGGCTCAAGCTTTGCAAGGTTTCGTCCTACTAAAGTAAGATTTTTTACCTCTTTTGCCATAAAACGCGCTGCTACTTTGCCTATGGAACCGGCCGCTCCTATTACCACCACATTGGCCTTTTTTAAATCGTGTCCCATAATCGCCGCAGCTTTTTTAGTCCCTTCCAGAGCGGTCGCAACCGTGTAACTGTTTCCGGTAGTCACCGCAATATTGAGGTTTTTCGCCACAGTAATCCCTGCATCACCCACTACCGAAGTAAAAGCTCCAAGGCCAACAATTTTGGCCCCTAACTTTTCCGCAACTTTTCCCGCTTCAATTATTTTCCCCAGAACAAACTCTTCGGGTAATTCAACCATCTGCCGGGTAGTTAGCGGACAGGTGATAAAATAACCTTCCACTTCATTATATGGTGATTTCACCCCGGTTATGTGGGAAGCTTTAAAGGCCGGCAGTTTTTTTAAGCCCCATTCAATTAGCCGATCCGGAAGATATTTGGCAAAGCCAAACTTTTTGGCTACATCCTTGGCTTCTAAAGGATGTATGATAAAAGCAAATTTGTCCACCTTTACTTACCTCCCCGCACCGATTTAATTGCTTCCCTTAAAACCTCTGGATCAAGATAAACATCTTCTTCAATGGGCGTATGCCCAATAGTAATCCCAATTACCTCCCGGTCAACAATCGCCTGGGCCACCTTTACCCGCATATCCGAACCAATCATGATCACCGTATCAAACTGCTGCGCCGCCGCAATTAGTTCCATTAAAAGGTTTACCAGCTCCGCCGCACTCTTCCCCTCAATAAATTCCCAGCGTTCTTTATCGGTCATCAATAAGGTAAAATCTACCCCTTCTTCTTCACAAACCTTTTTGAGCTCCTCTACATTTTTAAGGGGGAAACCAAAGACGGCAATTTTTGTACCCTTGCGTATTTCTCCAATCCCTTCCAATCTAGAAATAAATGTCCGCTCTAACCCCAGAATATTGGCCGTTTCCTGCTGGGAATAACCCTGCGAGCGCAGCCTTAAAATTTCATCCACCATCCGGTCAATCTTATCCCTGGAAATAACTTTATCCCCAATTCTAACAATTTTCATAACCGCTACCCCTTATAAAAACTATCTCATAAAAAAAGAAAAATATGTACACAATTTTGTGTACATATTTTAACACTTTTATTCCGGCAATGCAACCATTTTAATTTTTCTCCATCATTAAAAGTACTTCTCTTACTTCCTCTGGAGTTTTCGCCCTGTTTAATCTCTCCCTTAACCTGGAAGCACCGGGAAGACCTTTAAAATACCAGCCCCCGTGCTTTCTCATTTCCCGCACTGCTATGTACTCGCCTTTAAATTTCAAAAGATACTCAAAGTGCCTTAAAGCAACTTCCGCCTTTTCTTGGGGCGAAGGTTTTGGTAAAATTTCTCCCCGCTCAAGATAAGCAACAATCTGCTGAATAATCCAGGGATTACCCATAACCGCCCGCCCTATCATCACAAAATCTACGCCAGTAAGTTCTAACATTTCCTTAGCCTTCTGCGGAGAGTCCACATCCCCATTCCCCGCAACTTTTACTTTCACCGCCTGCTTAACCCGCCGAATTATCTCCCAGTCTGCCTTTCCCGAATAGAATTGTTCCCGGGTGCGTCCGTGAACCGTAATCAGATCAGCCCCTGCCGCTTCCATTCTTTGTGCAAATTCAATAGCATTTACAGTATTATCATCAAACCCCTTTCTTATTTTTACCGACACCGGAACGGAAACGGCATTTTTTACCGCCATAACAATCTTTTCCGCCACTTCTGGCTTTAACATTAAAGCCGCACCTTCACCGTTCTTAACGATTTTGGGAGCAGGGCAACCCATGTTGATGTCAATCATGCTGGCACCAGCTTCCTCAACTATACGGGCCGCTTCCGCCATTTTTTCCGGTGAACTACCAAAAATCTGGACCGCCACCGGCATTGCTTCCCCTTGTAAATCAATCATCTGCCGGGTTTTAGAGTTTCCGTGCAGCAATGCTAAGTCGTTAATCATTTCGGTAACGGTAAGGCCTGCACCAAAACTTTGGCAAATAAGCCGAAAAGCTTTATCGGTAACTCCCGCCATTGGTGCTACAATTACCGGGTTTTTAAGCTTAATTTCCCGCCTGGTTGCGCTCATAAATAAGTCTAATACCCTCCAGTGTTAAGTTCTGATCTACCTTCTCTATTTGCCGGGAATCGGTTGCAATAAGTTCAGCCAAGCCACCGGTAGCAATAACTTTTGCCGCACCGCCCAGTTCTTTTTTCATCCGGGCACAAATCTCATCCACCTGGCCGATAAAACCGTAAATTATACCGGCCTGCATCGCAGAAACGGTATTTTTACCGATTACGCTCAACGGTTTTACAAGCTCAATCCGCGGCAGCTTAGAAGCACGAGCAAAGAGCGCCTCGGTAGAAATTCCTATCCCCGGACTAATGGCACCGCCAATATACTCACCTTTATCATTAATAGCATCAAAAGTAGTAGCAGTTCCAAAATCAACTACGATTAATGGGCCACCGTAAATATGATAACCAGCAACCGCATTTACTATCCTATCCGCCCCTACTTCGCGGGGATTTTCAAACTTAATTTTTAGCCCGGTTCTCACCCCGGGACCTATTACTAAAGGCTTAACTTTAAAGTAGTTATAACACAGCTGCTCAAAAATGGGAGTTAACGGCGGTACCACAGAAGCAATTCCAATTCCCTCAATATCTTTAAAGCTAAGGTTTATAAAAGAAAAGAAATTATGTATTAAAACCGCATATTCATCAACGGTCTTGTTTCTATCCGCTGCCATTCTCCATGTTTTGATAAGTTTTCCCTTATCGTAAATCCCTAAAACTATATTGGTATTACCAATATCAATTGCTAAGAACATGCTCCCCCTCTTTTCTTCTTAAGCTTATTTCTCCTGCCGCAAACCGTTTAACGGTATTTCCATCGTTTATTATTAAACTTCCGTCTTCTCCAAGGTCGTGGAGTACACCTATATATTCCCGGTCGCCGGTAATTATCAT
The DNA here is from genome assembly GCF_000427565.1 of Carboxydothermus ferrireducens DSM 11255. NCBI lineage: Bacteria > Bacillati > Bacillota > Clostridia > Thermoanaerobacterales > Thermoanaerobacteraceae > Carboxydothermus > Carboxydothermus ferrireducens. The sequence goes on along the minus strand of NZ_ATYG01000003.1, from coordinate 120,792 downwards.
CACTTCTTCCCCTAAAAAAGCCAGTCGTTTTTTATATTCCGTCAAACTTTGGGCAAATTCTCCCTTTTTAAACTCCTCATACAGTTTCTCAAATCTTTCTAAAAACATAGCTAATAAGCTTTGCCGGGAAACTCCCGGCAGATGTTCTTTCAAGGCAGTAGCGGGATAGGCAAAGCTACTTTTTACCTCTTCATCTAAAGGTTCGATATTTATACCTATGCCCACCACCGCATAAATTGTTCTCTCCGCTTCCGCAGCTATTTCGGTAAGTATACCTGCAACCTTCTGCCCATTAATTAAAAGGTCATTGGGCCATTTAATTTGCACATTAACCCCCAGATTTTCTAAGGCTTGAGCAAGGGCTAAGCCAGCTAACAGCGTTAACCTGGGAAGCTCCACAGGAGGTAAGCTGGGATAGAGGACCAAACTAAAATACAATCCCTGTCCCGGAGGCGAATTCCAGCTGCGCCCAAACCTGCCGCGGCCAGCGGTCTGACCGTTAGCCGACACCAAAAAGCCTTCAGGAACCTTATTGGCGGCCAGCTCCTTGGCCCGGTCGTTTGTTGAACCTATTAAATCGTGATATTCCCCGGTATGCCCCAAATAGCGGGTTTTAAGGAACGGTTTTAATAAATAATACGCCGGTATGTCAGGATAATGCTCCAGCTTGTAACCCTTCCTGGGATGGGCGGTTATCTCATACCCTTCCCGTTTAAGCTCCTTGATATGCTTCCAGATAGCCGTCCTTGTCACTCCAAGTTTTTGAGAAATTTCTTCACCGGATACATAATCCTGACTTTTAACTAACATGGAGATAATTTCCTCTTTCATCGGCCGGTCTCCTTTAAACTTTTCAAATCAAGGCTTATATCCAAAGCTTTTACCGAATGAGTAAGGGTTCCCAGAGAAATTACGTCAATTCCCGCCCGGGCATACTCCAAAATATTTTCTTCATTTATTCCTCCGGAAGCTTCCAATAAAACTTTATCTCCGGCAATTTTCCTTGCTTCTTTTACCCTTTGGGGAGACATGTTGTCAAGCATTACTATATCCGCTCCCGCCGCAATAGCTTCTTTTAAACCTTCAAGGCTTTCTACTTCTATTTCTATTTTTAACGTATGGGGAGCATATTTCCGCGCTCTTTTAATCGCTTCTTCTATTCCTCCCGCAGCCTTAATATGATTATCTTTTAGTAAAATCCCATCACTCAAGTTAAACCGGTGGTTATGGCCTCCGCCCACCCGCACGGCATATTTAGAAAGCCAGCGAAGACCGGGAACGGTTTTCCGGGTATCCACTACCCTAACCGGGTAATCCTTCACCTTGTTAATGATCCGGCGGGTTTTGGTAGCAATTCCCGATAAAAACTGCAGGTAATTTAAAGCTACCCGTTCACCCATTAAAATTACCGCCGCCGGGCCATAAATTTTGGCAATAACCTGTCCAGGAGCAACTTCTTCCCCATCTTTTACCATATATTCAACGCGCACGTTGTCCGAAAGAACCCGGTAAATTTCCTCCAGCACAAAAAGCCCGGCAACCACCCCGGGCTCTTTGACCTTTACAAATCCCACCGTATGCTCATCACCAACCGCAATCGCTTCCGTGGTAATATCTCCCATTCCGATATCTTCCTCAAGAGCAAGGCGGATATGTTCCCGTACGTAAAAAGGTAGCACCTTATCACCTCGATAAAACAATGTGTTTCTGCCAGAGAAAATCATCCCTTTGGGGATAATCGGAACGAAAATGCGCTCCCCGGCTTTCCTCCCGGATTAAAGCAGCCAGAGCAATTAAAATAGCTGTTTGGTATAAATTTGCAGCCACCGCTTCTTCAATATTTTTCACCGGATAAGAAAGTTTGAGTTTACGTAAATTTTCCAATAGCACCCTTAATCCCTGTCCGTTACGAATAATTCCGGCATTCTCCCACATCAAATCTTTAATCTGGGCAATAGCTTCCCTGGCTCCAATACCTTCCGTATTTTCCCCATGGTAAATTGAGATCTCCGGATAATTAATCCGGGTAGATTTTAAAATATTTTTCGTTCGTTCAACTATCCGGTAACCAAAAACCAGCCCATCTAAAAGGGAATTGGAAGCCAGGCGGTTAGCTCCGTGTACCCCCTGGCACGCTACTTCACCGCACGCATAAAGCCGGGCTAAATCCGTTTCCCCCCAAATGTTGGTCCTCACCCCACCCATAAAATAATGGGCAGCCGGTAAAACCGGTATCAAATCTTTTCTGGGGTCCAAACCATTTTCCTTTAAAGTTTTTACTATTCGCGGTATTCCGGCCAATTGTTCGTCGGTAAAGCTTCTGATATCCAAAAATACCTGGCCTTTTTGCGCTTGATCCCATATGGCCCGGGCCACCACATCCCGCGGTGCAAGGTCAGCAAGCTCATGGTAGTTTTTCATGAAATACTCGCCGGCAGCGTTTACCAGCTTGGCCCCTTCCCCGCGCACCGCTTCACTGATAAGAAACTTCTGCCGTCCGGGCAAATTTAAAGCGGTCGGATGAAACTGGAAAAATTCCATATCCATAACTCCCGCTCCCGCCCGGTAGGCCATGGCTATTCCGTCACCGGTAGCCACATCCGGATTGGTGGTCTCCCGGAATACTTGCCCAGCACCACCGGTAGCCAATATCGTAAACTTACTTAAAAATAAACGTAAATTTCCATTTTCATCCCAAGCTAGAGCCCCCAAGCATTCCCGGTCCTCGGTAATTAAATCTAAGGCAAAGTGATTCTCCATCACCCGGATATTAGAATGATTTTTTACGGCTGCAGATAAAACCCTTTGAATTTCTTCTCCGGTAGTATCGCCCCGGTACAGAATTCTCCGGCGGCGGTGGGCACCTTCCATCCTCAGGGCCAATTTACCATCTTTACGGTTAAAATCAGCCCCTAACTCCACCAGGTGGTGGACCCTCTCGATGCCATCCTCCACCAAAACTCTTACCGCTTCCGGATTGCACAGTCCTGCTCCCGCTGCAATCGTATCCTGATAATGAAGTTCCGGTGAGTCCTCTTCGGTATCCACCGCTGCCGCAATTCCACCCTGGGCCAAATCGGTATTGGTATCCCCTAAATTTTTCTTGGTTAAGACGATTACCTCACCGTAGCGGGCAGCATTTAAAGCAGCATAAAGACCAGCAATTCCGCTACCGATTACCAGGTAATCGGATTTATAAACCGGAACGCCGGATAAATCAAAGTCAATTAAATACCGGCGCAACTTCTTCTCCCCCTAACCAATAGCCAACATTCTCTCTAAAGCCTGAAGAGCTTTTTTAGCAATTTCCGGTTCAACCTCAATTTGCGGCTCCAGAGTTTCCAGGGCTAATTTTACTTTTTCGATAGTAGTAAGCTTCATGTTGGGACAAATTAGTTTCTTTGAAGCAAGATAACACTTTTTATGAGGAGCCTTTTTTGTTAACTGATGCATAATACCCGCTTCCGTTCCTATAATAAATTCATCCCCCGGGTCATTTATCACGTAGTTTATAATACCGGTAGTGCTAAATACACCATCGGCTAAAGCCACCACCTCCGGGCGGCACTCGGGATGAACCAATACTTTAGCATTAGGATGCTCCGCTTTAGCCTGCCGAATATCATCGGGAGTTAGCCTTTGATGGGTGTTGCAATAGCCGTCCCACAATATTAACTTGCGTCCCGTTTTCTTAGCCACATAATCACCTAAATTGCGGTCCGGAGTAAAAATAATTTCCCTCTCCGGAGGAATGCTTTCTACGACTTTCACCGCATTAGCTGAAGTGCAAATGATGTCACTCTCGGCCTTAACTTCGGCTGAAGAATTAACATAGGTAACCACAATAGCCCCGGGATGTTCAGCTTTCTTTTTTCTTAAACTTTCCGCGGTAATGGTATCGGCTAAAGGACATCCCGCTTCAATTTCCGGAAGCAAAACGATTTTATCCGGTGAAAGGATTTTGGCACTTTCAGCCATAAAATGAACACCGGCAAAAACAATAACTTCAGCATCGGTATTAGCTGCAGTTCGGGCAAGCCCCAGAGAATCACCAACGTAATCGGCTACTTCCTGAACTTCGGGACGTTGATAGAGGTGGGCAAGGATAATAGCATTTTTTTCTTTCTTAAGTCTCACCACCTCATCCATAATCTTTTGGGTTTTTTCATCAAACATTCGTTTCACTCCTATTCTGTTTGGCCATGAATCTCTTTTTCTTCTATTTTAACTATTTTATTGTTTTCATCAACAAAAACTACTTTGGGTTGCCATTGTTTTGCTTCTTTTTCTTCCATTAACGCATACGCAATAATAATAACCTTATCCCCTATCTGGCAAAGTCTGGCCGCCGCCCCGTTTAAGCTTATAATTCCGCTACCCCTCGGTCCGGGTATAGTATATGTTTCCAACCGAGCCCCGTTATTTATGTTTACTACCTGTACTTTTTCGTTGGGTAAAATTCCGGAAGCATCCAACAGCTCTTCATCAATGGTAATGCTACCCACATAATTTAAATTAGCTTCGGTAACGGTAGCCCGGTGAATTTTCCCCTTCATCATGGTCAAAAACACTTTAATCTACCTCCAGAATAAAATTATCTATCAAACGGGTACTACCAATATAAACTGCCAGAGCTATTATAAATTTACCTTTAATTACATCCATGGCTTTTAAATCGGGAACCGAACGTACCTCTACATAATCAATGCGCGCTAAAGGTTCTGTTTTTATAAATTCCTCTATAAGTTTTTTTAACCTTTCGGGGTTCCTCTCCCCCGCCAGGACCAGCTCCTCCCCGCACTTTAAAGCTCGATACAAAATAGTGGCAGCTTTTCGTTCTTCGGGATTTAAATAAGTATTCCTTGAACTCATTGCCAGTCCATCTTCTTCCCGTCGGGTAGGAACACTGACAATTTCCACATTAAGATTTAAGTCCCGGACTAATTTTTCTATGATAAAAAGCTGCTGGGCATCTTTTTGACCAAAAAAAGCTAAGTCCGGAGTCACAATATTAAACAGCTTAGTAACTACGGTAGCAACACCTTTAAAGTGTCCTGGCCGAGATTTACCGCACATTACTTCCGTAATCTCGCCATTTACTTCTACAAAAGTCGAAAAGCCTTCTTTATACATCTCTTCTGCTGAAGGGGCAAAGACACAATCTACCCCCTCTTCCTGCAATAGGGCTAAATCCCGCTCTAAATCCCGGGGGTATTTAGCAAAATCTTCATTGGGACCGAATTGCAAAGGATTTACAAATATCGATACAATTACTACATCCGCTTGCAACTTTGCTTTGCGGACTAAAGAAAGATGACCGTCATGCAAATAACCCATAGTTGGCACAAATCCGATAATTTTTCCTTCCCGCTTTTGTTCGGCAACGTAGGTTTTAAGAGGTTTTATTTCCGTAAAAAAACGCACATTATTCCCTCCTCACTACGGCAACTAATAGATTCTTTCTAATATCTCCAGAGCCATGGTAAAACTGTGTTTTTCTTCCGGGAATTGTTGCTCCTTCACTTCCTGCACATATTGTCTTATTGCTTCTTTAATTAAGCTTGAAAGATCGGCATATCTTTTTACAAACTTAGGTAACATCCGGGGATACATACCCAAAACATCGTGGTAAACCAGAACCTGCCCATCGCAGTTTACTCCCGAGCCAATTCCTATTGTTGGAATTGGTATGCTTTCGGTTATTTTTGCCGCTAAAGCCGCCGGCACGCATTCCAAAACTATGGCAAATGCCCCCGCATCCGCCAAAGCTTTAGCATCATCTAAAAGTTTTTGGGCAGTCTTTAAGTCCTTACCTTGAACTTTATAACCCCCAAGGGCATTAACCGACTGGGGAGTTAGGCCAATATGTCCCATTACCGGTATTCCTGCAGTTACAAGCTTCGCCACCAGTTCAGCTATTTCACCGCCCCCTTCAAGTTTTACCGCCTGGGCTCCTCCTTCTTTTAAAAAGCGGCCGGCATTATAAAGGGCATCGGTGTAACTTGCCTGATAAGACATGAAAGGCATGTCTGCAACTACCATGCTCCTTTTGCTCCCCCGTACCACCGCCTTGACGTGATGGAGCATCTCCTCCATGGTAACGGGGACAGTACTGTCGTAACCCAAAACCACCATCCCTAACGAATCCCCTACTAAAAGCACTTCCGCTCCAGCTTCCTCGGCAAAAAGGGCGGAAGGATAATCATAAGCCGTTATCATGGCAATCTTCTGACCCGCTTCTTTCATCTCTTTTAAACTGCTAACGGTAACCCTATCCATTAGATTTTTCCCCCTCAAAAAGTTTTAAAATCTCCTGTCCTTTTTCCGGATTATAATCTTCGCGCTTTTGGGCCATTTCCAAAGTGTGCCTACCCAGAACCCGATAAAATTCCCTTAGTTTCGGATATTCCCGCAATTTCTCCAAGTGCTGTTCTATGGTTACCGTATCTCCCCGGGCAATCGGCCCGGTTAATGCATTTACCGTGCCATACTTTTCAATATTATTTAGCGTTCCCAAAATTAACGGTTTTAACGCTCTATAACCCTCTTCCCGATCAATTCCCGAAATTTCTAAAAGCTCTAAAGCTATATCAATAAGGGTAACCAGATAATTGGAAGCCACTACCGCTCCGGCGTGATACAAGCTTTTTTGATTCTCTTTAAGGTAAAGCACCTTGGCTCCTAACACCCGCACCAAATAAGCCCCTAATTCAACTCCTTCCGGATCCCCTTCCAAAGAAAAATAAGCCTCGGGCATGACCTGTCGACCCATCTCCGGAGAAGCTATGGCCTGAAGAGGATGCATGGTAAAAGTAATCCCGCCCTTTTCCTTTATAGGGCTTAAAATTTTGTAACACTGGGAGCCGCTGGTATGAGCAAAATACTTTCCCTTTAAATTGGGAATTTTAGCAATTTCCCGGGCAACCCGGGCTATTTCTCGATCGGGAGTGGTGATAAAAATAAGTTCCGACTCCGCAACCAAACTTTCCAGGTCCCGGTAAACAAAGCTGTTTATTTTTAAAGCAAGCTTCTCAGCAGAAGATAAACTTTTACTGTAAACCCCACTGATATTAAACCCTTTTTCGCGCAGGAGTAAACTTAATGCTCCCCCAACTCGCCCTGCCCCGATAATTCCAATGGAATTAATCATAAAATCCCCCTCTGTTGGGTTGTGATAAAAAAAGCCTTCCGAACGGAAGGCCTTTGTTTTAACTCCCGTCTCGGTCCTCTGGATCCAAGCGGTCATATTGATTTTTCAAAAATAAATCGACTCTGTAGGACCCATAACGGTGTCCTCAAGGTTATAATAACAAGACCAAGAAATCTTTACAATAAATTTTCCTACAGGAAGATAAAATAATTTTTTCACAAATTTTTGAATTTTTTTATGCCCTGCTCCTGCCTTAATTTTTCAGCAATGCTTTTTAAAACTACCCCATTTATCTCCGCCTCGGGCCAGAGCTCCAGAAGGGGTAGCACTACAAAAGCCCTTTCGGTGATGCGGGGATGAGGCAGGGTTAGTTTCTCCTCCTGCCTCTTTTCCCCTTCATACCACAAAAGGTCCAAATCGATTACCCGCGGGCCATAACGTATGCTTCTTACCCTACCCATTTTATTTTCTATTTGTAAAAGAGCTTCCAACAAACTTTCTGGCGTAAGAGCAGTTTCTATTTCGCATACCGTATTTAAAAACCAGTCCTGCTCAGCGTATCCCCAGGGCTCCGTTTCGTATAAAGCTGCAACTTTATTAATCCTGGTACCGGGAAGGGATTTAATTTCCTTTAAAGCAGTTTTTATATTTTCTTCTTTTTTTCCCAAGTTAGTACCGATTCCAATATATGCTAAAGCCACGCTATCTGCCCCTTTTTACTTCCACATAAACATCGGAAAGTTTCTGCCTTAAAGGTGCCCCAGGTTTGTGAACCCGCACCATTACTTCTTTTATCAAGGAAAATTTGTTTAAAATTCCCCCTGCTACTTCTTCCGCCAGAGCTTCGATTAAATCAAAGCGGTTTTTTGTAACAATCTCCTCGGTGAAATCTAAAACTTCTTTATAGCTAACGGTTTTATTTAAATCATCGCTGCGCCCCGCATCCCTTAAATCAATACCAAGCTCAAGGTCAAGAATGAATTTTTGCCCCAAAGCTTTTTCTTCCGGTAAAACTCCGTGAAAAGCATAAAATTCAACACCTTTTATGACAATCTTATCCATCTTTTCACCTACCGTACCATGGCATCGGTCATTTTAGCAACCCGCACCATTTCTTTCACATCGTGAACCCGTACGATATCTACACCTTTAGCTATTCCCAAAGTTACGGTGGCCGCCGTCCCTTCCACCCGTTCGTTCACCGGCAAATCTAGAGTTTTACCAATCATTGATTTCCGTGAAGTACCCAATAAAATCGGCTGGCCAAGGCTATTTAGTTCGTTTAAGCGCTTCATTAATAAAAGATTGTGCTCTAACGTTTTGCCAAAACCAATTCCCGGATCAATAATAATCTTTTCCCGCGGTATCCCTGCTTTAACACCGATCTTGATACTTTCTTTCAAGAAAGCTATGACCTCTGCCATTAAATCATCGTACTCGGCCTCGGTTTTATTGTGCATCACTACCACCGGTGCCCCATAGCGGGCAGCTACTTCAGCCATTCGGGGATCTTTTTGTAGCCCCCATACATCATTAATGATATGAGCTCCCGCTTCCAAAGCTTTTTCCGCCACCTCTGCTTTGTAAGTATCCACCGAAATGGGAACATTCATTTCCCGCACCAAGGCTTCCACTACCGGCAATACCCGGCGCAGTTCCTCTTCCGGCGGAACATATTCCGCTCCCGGCCGGGTTGATTCCCCGCCGACATCGATAATATCCGCTCCCTCGGCAACCATTTGCCGCGCTCGCTTTACCGCCGCTTCAATATCGTTGTACTGTCCACCATCCGAAAAGGAATCGGGAGTCACATTTAAAATCCCCATAATGAGGGTTCTCTCGCCAAGGGTAATTTTTCGGCCCCGGCAATCCAGTTCGTACTTCGCCCGTCCATTTAAATTTTTTAAAACTTCTTCAATTTCTTCCGCCAGACTCTTTAGGCCAAAGGGCTGCATTTTTAACTTGGGTATTACCTGCCGCCAAACTTTTTCGGTAGCAAAACACAAAACATCGGTTGTGGGAGCAGTTAAATCCAAACTCCCCCAGGAAGTAGCACAGTCCCCTCCTTTGGCCAGAAGCTCCTGTTTTAAAATATTGGCAGCTTTCGTCGAAAGCTCTTTAACTTTAATACATCTTAAAACCCCTTTAGGGGCCATCAAATTTACCCCAGCCAAAGTACTACCGATCAAAGAAATTTCCTTTTTTACCTCATCAATATTGGAAAACTCCATTGACCATAAGATATGCTCCATAGCATAAACCCCCATTAATAAAACTTCTCCTGGTGAAGTAATAACATTTCTTCTTTTTTGTGGCATTTATCTATAACCTTACAGGTAAGACACGGCCGGGAAAGCTTATCGGCAAGGTATAATAAACGGGTAAAACCTTCCGAGTTTTGTTCCCGGTGACCCCTTATTGCTTCCGTTATCAGGAAAATTTCCTCTTGAACAAACTCCTGATACTTTTCTAATATCTCCCGGGCAACTTCAGCCCCAATCAGCGCGTGATTTAAACCGTAAAGATACTCTTCTACCCTCCCTAAATCGTGGAGAAGGGCAGTAAGATAGATAAGTTCCCTTGGAAAGGAAAATTTATTTTCAAAACACAAAATAGCTAAAATTCTTGCCACATCTAAAAAGTGCTGGAAGTCGTGCCTGCAAAACTCCCGGTCTTTCTCCAAATAATTTATCTCTTTAAAACGCCTAACCACTTCTTCATCCCTATAAACCCGCCAGAATCTCTGCATAGGTTACCCCAAACTTTCTTTAACTATAACAAGGAAAAAGGGGGATTTCTCCCCCTTTAGCCCCCTTAGAATAAGCCGGTAATTTTACCGTTAGCATCGATATCAATGACCTCTGCTGCCGGTCGTTTGGGAAGCCCAGGCATAGTCATGATATCGCCGGTAATGGCCACGATAAAGCCTGCTCCCACCGAAGCCCGCAGCTCCCGCACCGTAATGTTAAAGCCGGTCGGTCTTCCAAGTTTGTTCGGGTCATCGGATAACGAGTACTGGGTTTTGGCCATAATTACCGGCATATTGCCAAAGCCCATTTCTTCAAACTTGGCCAAGGTCTTTTCCGCATCTGCGGTAAAGACAACCCCATCGGCACCGTAAATTTCCCGGGCAATGGTTTCAATCTTCTGCTTAATCGGCATTTCTAAATCGTAGAGGTAACGGAAATTGGCTGGTTTTTCTTCAATCACTTTAAGCACCTTTTGAGCTAATTCGATTCCACCTTCACCGCCCTTGGCCCAAACTTCCGATAAAGCAAACTCAGCACCGGTAGCTTCAATGAGCTCCCGGAGCTTGTTGAGCTCGGCATCGGTGTCGGTGGGGAAGCGGTTAATGGCAACTACCGCCGGTAAACCAAACTTACCGATATTTTCAATGTGCTTTTCTAAATTAGCAAAACCTTTTTCTAATGCTTCAAGATTTTCTTTATTGAGTTCGGCCCGCGGTACACCACCGTTGTATTTTAAGGCCCGAACCGTTGCAACGATAACTACTGCCGAAGGTTTAAATCCGGCAAACCGGCAAACAACGTTGAAGAACTTTTCAGCGCCAAGGTCAGCACCGAAACCTGCTTCGGTTACCAGGTAATCGGCAAGTTTTAAAGCAATCTTATCGGCCAAAATAGAGTTAGTACCATGAGCGATATTAGCAAACGGACCACCATGCACAAAAGCCGGGGTGTGTTCTAAGGTTTGCACTAAATTAGGTTTAATTGCATCTTTCATTAAAACAGTCATTGCGCCAGCGGCTTTCAAATCTCTGGCATAAACCGGCTTTTGGTCGTATGTATATCCAATTAAAATCCGGTTAAATCTTTCTTTTAAGTCCATGAGGTCGGAAGCTAAGCAAAGGATAGCCATTATTTCGGAAGCAACGGTAATATCAAAGCCCGTTTCCCGGGGTACCCCTTGAGCCGGACCGCCAAGACCGATTACTACCTTGCGAAGAGCCCGGTCGTTTAAGTCTACCACCCGGCGCCAAACAACTCTCCTGGGGTCAATCCCCAATTCGTTTCCTTGATGGATGTGGTTATCAATCATCGCTGCTAAAAGGTTATGCGCTGTAGTAATTGCGTGCAGGTCCCCGGTAAAATGGAGGTTAATATCTTCCATCGGCACGACCTGAGCATAACCACCACCGGCGGCACCACCCTTTACCCCAAAGCTTGGGCCTAAGGATGGTTCCCGTAAAGCAATGACAGTTTTCTTTCCTAAGCGGGACAAAGCATCCCCCAGGCCAACGGTTGTTGTAGTTTTTCCTTCCCCGGCGGGTGTCGGGTTAATTGCCGTTACCAAAATTAATTTGCCGTCCGGACGGTCCTTGATCTTGTCCCAAACGTGAGCTGCAATTTTTGCTTTGTACTTACCATACAGTTCAATGTCATCTTCGGTGAGCCCTAACTTTTCCGCTATTTTTACTATGGGCTCTAATTTTGCCTCCTGGGCAATTTCGATATCACTTTTCATATCCTTTCCCTTCCTTTCCCTTAAATTTTTAAATAACCTTTACCAAACTATTTTGAGCATCAATTAATAGATTATTCTCTTCTTCGGGCCAAATTCCTGCTTATATTTTGAAATTTTTAAATTTTCCTAAAAGATATTGTAGGAACTTTCATTAACTTTATTTTTCCCTCAATATCCCTTTATTTTTCTCTGGAACTTACCTTTCCTAAAAATTTCTCAATGTTCACTCGTACCCTTTCATGCCGTCCTTCCCCTATTTTCCCCTGCTCATCAAAAGCTTCCACCAAAAACGTAAGCTTTCGCCCTTCAACGGAAATCAATTTGGCTTTAGCTTCAACCAAAGCACCGACGGGCGATGCTTTTATGTGAGAAACCTCAATTTTTGTCCCCACGGTAGTTTCTCCCGGAGATAACGCAGCAGCAACAGCATTTACCGCCGCTTTTTCCATCAAAGCTACCATCATTGGAGTGGCAAATACTTCTAAACTTCCACTCCCCACTGCCTTGGCCGTTTTTTCCAGGGAAACGGTAGTTTTAGCCGTCCCTTCCAGGCCTTCGGTAAGGCTTTCCGCCATCCTATCACCCCACTTTTCCACGTGTTTATTATTTTATTCTTTCCTTCCCTTTAAATTTCCTCTTTCTATTTTTAATCCTTAAAAAAAATATTGTTAAGATTAAGTAAATTAAGCTGTATACTGCATTGGTATACAAACCTCTTTATATGCGCTTTTTGTCACAATAAACTAAAAAATATTTTCTCATATTTTCGCCATTTTCTTAATTTTCACAAGATAAAAACTTCTAAATTTGTCGAAAAAATTAAATTTTTGTAGCAGGACTTGTGTAAATTGTCACGAATGTATATAATAGAAATTGAAAAGTTAAGAAAAACTTTTCATTCTCCCCCTGCATATTTTTACTCCATCCCCCCAAAAATTAATAATGAAATTTTCCGGATGAAGGTTGTGGGAGAGACCCGTAATCGGGCGCCGAAGGAGCAAGGGCAACCGAAACTCTCAGGCAAAAGGACCGCAACCGGACGGAACTCTGGAGAGTCCGCAAAATGCGGCACCGAAGGAGAAACCCGTAGCCTTGGGCCCGGGAATCTCTCAGGTTGTAAGGACAGAGGCCGGAAAGTTATTCGGCCTCTGTTTTTCTTTTAGGAGGAATTTTTCATGCTGGTGATTACAAATAATCCGAAAGTCAAAGACTATATTCAAAGATTTACTTTAGAACCCCGCTTTACGATTATCTGGGTGGATGGATATACCGAAGATGTGTTAGCAAAAGTGCGTGATCTCTGCCATTTAGGTTATAAACTTTTAACCCATCCCTTGACCGGTAGCATTAAGCCAAACCAAACACCTTATAAAACCGTAGTTTTAGAAAAGCTCGAGCAAGAATCCGATTACGATTCCATCCTAATGGCTGAAATTAGCTATTTAAAAACCAAAGAGCTATTAGAAAAACGGTCTCGTCCCAAGGAAATCGAGCTCTTTCTGGAAGATTTTGCTGTAATAGACCTGGATTTTTTTAAAAGTTTCCTTTACAGCATGGGTCTTATTACATAAGTTTATAACTTTAATTTATAACTTTTCCCTTTAAAAGGAGGAATATCGTATGGAAAGATACGATGTAATCATCATCGGCGCCGGTCCTGCTGGACTTTCCGCAGCTCTTTACAGCGCCCGGAGTAAGCTTTCCACCCTTTATATTGAAAAGCTTTCCACCGGCGGACAGGCTGCCACTACCGATGAAATTGAAAATTATCCGGGATTTGCCCATGGGATTTCCGGCCCGGAACTTACCGCCCAAATGGAGGAACAAGCAAAGCGTTTTGGTGCCAAAAAACTTTTGGCCGAAGTAAAGGGGATTGAGCTTGCGGGGGCTGACCGGATCGTCAAAACCACCAAAGGTAACTTTGTTGCGAAAGTGGTAATTATCGCTTCCGGTGCTGCACCTAAACTTCTTGGCTGTCCGGGAGAGCAAGAATTCAGATCCCGGGGGGTTTCCTACTGTGCTACCTGTGACGCCGCTTTTTACGAAGGCGCCAACGTCATGGTCGTAGGGGGTGGCGATTCAGCGGTTGAGGAAGCCTGTTACCTTACCAAGTTTGCTGATAAGGTAACCCTTGTCCATCGCCGCGATACCTTGAGAGCCACCAAAGTTCTCCAGGAAAGGGCTTTTGCCAACGAAAAGCTGGAAATCCTTTGGAACACCGTGGTGGAAGAAATTATCGGCACCGACGTTGTGGAAAAAGTGCGCTTAAAAAACGTGGTCACCGGTGAAGTTTTTGAAAGGGAAATTGACGGAATCTTTATCTATGTTGGCCTTAAGCCCAATACCGAGTTTGTCAAAGGCTTAGTAAACCTGGACGAACAGGGGTACATTATTACCGATGAAAACATGCGCACCAACATTCCCGGAATCTACGCCGCCGGCGATGTCCGGCAAAAGCTGTTACGGCAGGTAGTAACTGCCGCTGCTGACGGTGCTATTGCTGCTTACCATGCGGAAAAATATCTTGAAGAATGTACCGAGTAAAGGAGGTGATAAACATGGCGGGAAACATAATTGAGCTAAACAAAGACAATTTTGAAGAAGAAGTTTTAAAAAGCGAGCTTCCGGTTCTGGTGGACTTCTGGGGTCCCAGGTGCGTACCCTGCATGGGTTTAATGCCGGTAGTAGAAGAATTGGCCGAAATCTATGCGGGTAAAATGAAGTTTACCAAATTAAACACTGCCGAAAACCGGAGGCTTGCCATTCAGCTTAAAGTTATGAGCCTTCCTACCTTCCAGTTTTATAAAAACGGCGAACTTGTAGACCAGCTACAAGGTAATTTTGGCCGCGAAGAAATTGAAGAAAAAATTCGGGCCATTATCGGCTAAGGAGGGATAAAATGCGGCTTACCCTTGGGAAAATTAACATTAAAGGGCTGGAATTTGGCCCCAGTACCCGGGTCGAAAATGGAGTTCTTTACGTTAATAAAGACGAATTAACAGCCTTATTGAAAGAGGATAACCGGATTAGTTCCGTTGAGGTTTTCTTAGCCCGCCCGGGCGAATCGGTACGAATTGTACCGGTAAAAGACGTCATTGAACCCCGGGTGAAGGTGGAAGGCCCAGGAAATATTTTCCCCGGTTTTCTCGGTAAAGTAGAAATGGTGGGCAGCGGCCGGACCCACGTTTTAAAAGGTGCTGCTGTGGTCACTACCGGAAAGATTGTAGGATTCCAGGAAGGAATTATTGACATGACCGGTCCTGGAGCCGAGTATACTCCTTTTTCCAAAACCTATAACGTTGTAGTTAAAATCGAACCGGTAGATGGATTAAGTCAACATGAACACGAAAGTGTGGTCCGGTTAGCCGGACTTAAAGCAGCGGCCTACCTTGGGGAAGCTGGTAAAAACATTACCCCCGATGAAGAGGTAACTTATGAAGTTGCTCCGCTCTTAGAAGCCGCTTCAAAGTACCCCGAACTTCCAAAAGTAGCTTATGTTTACATGCTCCAAACTCAGGGTTTACTGCATGATACTTACGTTTACGGGGTAGATGCCAAACGTATTTTACCCACCCTCATCTCCCCTACCGAAGTATTTGACGGCGCTATAGTTAGCGGTAACTGTGTTTCGGCCTGTGACAAAAACACTACTTACGTGCACATGAATAACCCTGTAATTGAAGAATTATTTGCCCGTCACGGCACGGATATAAACTTTGTTGGCGTTATTATCACCAACGAAAACGTTACCTTAGCCGATAAAGAACGTTCCTCCAGCTACACCGCTAAACTTGCTGAAATGCTTGGAATTGACGCTGCAATCGTTTCCGAAGAAGGCTTCGGTAACCCTGATGCCGACCTGGTTATGAACTGCCGGAAGTTAGAGCAAAAAGGTATCAAAACCGTCCTTATCACCGACGAATACGCCGGTAGAGACGGCAGCTCGCAATCGCTGGCCGACACCACTCCAGAAGCCAATGCCGTGGTTACCGCCGGTAACGCCAACGAAACCATTGTGCTGCCCAAGTTAGATACTGTCATTGGCCATGTGGGAGTTGTCGATGTTATTGCCGGAGGTTTTGCCGGGTCACTACGGCCCGATGGCAGCATCGAAGTGGAAATCCAAGCAATCACCGGCGCTACCTCGGAAGTTGGCTTCAATAAACTATCCGCAAAAGGATATTAATGGTGTTAGGTGTTAGGTGGTTGGTGGTTGGTGGTGGGAAAATCTCAACCACTAACGACAGACCACTAAACACCGTGATTGCTGTCCCTACTATAAAAACTAAAGGAGGAGTTTAGTATGGCAATTTTGGCCGGTAAAAAAGTTATTGCTGTAGGTGACCGTGACGGTGTCCCCGGTCCCGCTATAGCAGAGTGTGCCAAGAGTGCCGGAGCGGAAGTAGTATTTGCCACTACCGAATGTTTCGTCTGAACTGCTGCCGGCACCATGGACCTGCAAAACCAGGCCCGTATTAAGGAACTTGCTGAAGAACTCGGCGGTGAAAATATCGTTGTCCTTTTAGGTGCAGCCGAACCGGACACCGCATCACTGGCAGCAGAAACCGTAACTCTGGGCGATCCTACTTTCGCAGGTCCATTAGCTGGAGTCTCGTTGGGACTCAAGGTTTATCACATTTTGGAACCCGAAATTAAGGCTGAAATTGACCCGGCCGTTTATGAAGAGCAGGCAGCCATGATGGAAATGGTTTTAGATGTTGATGCCTTAGCCGCCGAAGTATCCAAAATGAGAAAAGAGGGAAGCAAATATTAGTCCTTGCTTGGCAAAGGAGGTAATTTTGTGGCTAAATTCCGTGTAGTCCATTACTTAAACCAGTTTTTCGGTCAAATAGGCGGCGAAGAAAAAGCAGATACTGCTCCCCTGAAAAAAGACGGTCCCGTAGGCCCTGGTACCGCTTTAAATGGTGCTTTTAAAGGAGAAGCGGAAGTTGTCGGTACCGTTATCTGCGGTGATAGCTATTTTGCCGAAAACATGGAAGAAGCCCTTAAGCAAATTCTATCAATGATCAAGGAATATAATCCTGACCTGGTAGTCGCCGGTCCCGCTTTTAACGCCGGCCGTTACGGTACCGCCTGCGGGGCGGTTGCCGAAGCGGTAGTAAAAAATCTTGGCATCCCTGCGGTAACCGGCATGTACCCGGAAAACCCAGGTGTAGAAATGTATAAAAAATCCGTTTACATCATAGCTACCGCCGATTCGGCCATCGGTATGCGCAATGCCATCCCCAAAATGGCAGCTCTGGGTCTTAAGCTCTTAAAGAAAGAAGAAATCGGTACTCCCGAACAGGAAGGCTACATTGCCCGGGGAATTCGGAAAAATTACTTTGCGGAAGAAAGAGGAGCCAAGCGGGCAGTAGACATGCTTATCGCCAAAATCAAGGGAGAAAATTTTACTACCGAACTTCCTATGCCTGCTTTTGACCGGGTTCCCCCTAATCCCGCCATAAAAGACCTTAGCAAAGCCACCATAGCTCTGGTAACATCCGGTGGTATTGTTCCCAAGGGCAATCCCGACCGGATTGAATCGTCGTCAGCTTCAAAGTTCGGTAAATACTCTATCGCTGGCGTTAAAGACTTAACCAGCGATACCTTTGAGACCGCCCATGGCGGCTATGATCCGGTTTACGCCAATCAAGACGCCGACAGAGTTTTACCGGTTGACGTTTTAAGGGAAATGGAAGCGGAAGGTAAAATTGGCAAACTGCACGATTACTACTATGCTACCGTTGGTAACGGTACTTCTGTTGCCAATGCTGCTAAATTCGGTCAGGCCATTGCTGCCGATTTAAAAGCTTCCGGAGTAGATGCGGTCATTCTTACCTCCACCTGAGGTACCTGCACTCGCTGCGGTGCAGCGATGGTCAAGGAGATTGAACGGGCCGGTATTCCCGTAGTTCACATGTGCACCATCGTTCCCATCAGTAAAACCGTTGGTGCTAACCGAATTGTACCAACCGTTGCTATTCCTCACCCCCTCGGCAATCCTGCCCTTCCGGCGGATGAGGAAAAAGCTTTAAGAAGAAAACTCGTGGAAAAAGCATTAAAGGCTCTTACCACAGAAGTGGAAGGGCAAACGGTATTTGACTAAAAAATCCCGGGAGCAGGTCATAAGCCTGCTCCCCAAAATTTAGAAAGCAAGCCCATTATCCGGGCTTAAGATAAAAAAATAATTTTGACAAACGGAGGTTATAATTATGCCGGTCTTAAAAGGTGTTGGCCAGTGCCTCATTCATGCCCCTGACCTTTTGTACCACAACGGAACCACCCAGACGGTTGAAAGGCTAAAAAACCCTGACTCTGAATACCTGAAAAAACTTCCCGAACATTTGCGGAAGTATGACGATGCTGTAGCTTACGCCCCAAACCAGGCATACATCGGTAATATCGGTCTTGAAGAGTTAAAAACCATTCCCCGCCCCTGGTACACAAACTCCATTAATGGAGCTTCCCGTTTTGGCAAGTACGGTGAAATAATGCCCGAAGACGAATTTTACGGACTCTTAAAAATAGCCGACGCCTTTGACCTCGTTATTCTGGAAGAAAGTTTTCAGGAAGAGGTCAAGGAAAAACTTGCCAAACATAAGCTAATAAACGAACAACTGCTGGCCCGCCTTACAAACGCCAAACCCCCGGGGGAAATTGAAAAGTTGGTAACCTCCCACACAGCGGAAGGTTTATACCTCGGGGAAAAATTAGTAGGTTGCGTGCGGCAGGCCCATGAAATTGACGAAAACTTATCGGCCCATATTATGTTAGAAAACCTTGTGGTAAAAGCATCGGGTATTTTAGCAGTCCTCCATCTTTTAGCCAATACCGGAATTAATCCTGAGGAAGTAGATTACATTATCGAATGTTCCGAAGAAGCCTGCGGTGACATGAACCAAAGAGGTGGCGGTAACTTTGCTAAAGCTATTGGTGAAATTGCCGGTTTGGTAAACGCCAACGGCTCCGACGTGCGCGGCTTTTGTGCCGGTCCTGCCCATGCCCTTTTACATGCTGCATCCCTGGTAAAATCCGGTACCTTTAAAAACGTTGTAGTTGTAGGTGGCGGTGCCGTTGCCAAACTCGGAATGAACGGCAAAGACCACGTCAATAAAGGAATGCCGGTTTTAGAAGACATGCTGGGAGCTTTTGCGATACTGGTCTCGGAAAACGATGGCCTTAACCCAATCATCCGCCTGGATGTTATTGGCAAACACAATATCGGTAGCGGCGCTTCTCCGCAACAGGTAATGAAAGCCCTGGTGGCCGAACCTCTTGCCAAACTTGGCCGGAAAATCACCGAAATTGACTACTATTCGGTAGAAATGCAAAACCCCGAACTTACCGAACCGGCCGGCGCCGGCAACGTACCGGAAGCAAACTACAAGATGATCGGTGCTCTGGCGGTTATGGCAGGAGAGATCGGCCGGGCCGATATCCCCAAGTTCGTGGAAAAACACGGATTACCCGGCTTTGCTCCCACTCAAGGTCATATTCCTTCCGGAGTTCCGGCCCTTGGGTTCTTTAGGGATGCTCTCTTGGAAGGCAAAATTTCTTCGGCCATGGTTATTGGCAAGGGTAGTCTGTTCCTGGCCCGGATGACCAACCTGTTTGACGGTTTATCGCTTTTAATTGAGAAGAACCCCGGTAAGGTGGAGGAAACTACCGGCCTTACAAAAGAAGCCGTTCGGGAAATGGTTGCCGAGTACTTAAGGGAAATGGCCAAAGGCCTTCTTTCCTAAGGGGGTACAAATAAATGGAGCAGGTAAAAAGATTAATTGCGGAAGTGTTAAATGAAGCAGCGGATGTTATTGCCACCGGACGGGCTCTTAAAAACATCCGGGTAGGTATCACCCTTCTGGGCAGTGAACACGGTGTGCTTGAAGTGTTAAAAGGTGCCGCGATGGCCGCCCAAAACCTTCCTAACGTTGAAATCGTAGTAATTGGTCCGGAAGATGTCGAAACCAGGCTCACTAAAGTCGTTGTCACCGATGAAAAAGAAGGCCACCGGGTAATGGAAAAGATGTTAGACTCCGGTGAATTAAATGCGGCCGTTACCATGCATTACAACTTCCCTATCGGCACCTCTACTGTAGGTTTGGTAGTAACCCCCGCTCAGGGCCGGAAAATGTTTATTGCCACTACCACCGGTACCTCTTCCCCCGACCGGGTGGAAGGAATGGTTAAAAACGCTATTTACGGCATTGCCACTGCCAAAGCTTACGGAATTAAAAATCCTAAAGTTGGTATCTTAAATGTGGACGGTGCCCGGCAGGTAGAAAGAATTTTAAAAGAACTCCAAAGTCGCGGCTACCCAATTGATTTTAGCGAATCAAAGCGTTCCGACGGCGGTGTAGTAATGCGGGGTAACGACTTACTTGCCGGTACTCCCGACGTCATGATTTGCGATAGCTTAACCGGCAACCTCTTAATTAAAATCTTCTCCGCCTACACCACCGGTGGAAGTTACGAGGCGTTAGGCTACGGCTACGGTCCGGGAATTGGAGAAGGCTTTAACAAAATAATTAATATCATTTCCCGGGCCTCGGGCGCCCCGGTAATTGCCGGTGCTATTGAATACGCCGCCGCCATGGCCCAGGGTAGACTTGTAGAAGTTGCACAAGCAGAAATCGCAGCTGCTAAAAAAGCAGGGCTTCTTGAATTGGTAAAACCTTTAGAGAGAAAAGAAGCAGTAGAAGAAGTAAAAATGCCCCCGAAAAAACCGGTAGACAAAGAAATTGCCGGAATTGATGTTCTAGAATTGGAAAATGCCCAGAAGCTTTTATGGAAACACGGTATTTATGCCGAAACCGGCATGGGTTGCACCGGTCCCATTATCCTTGTTGCTCCTGACGACTTAAGTCAGGCCCTTAAAGTCTTAAAGGAAAATAAAGTATTGTAGGGTCCGGTTTAGAGGTTTGAGGTTGGCAGTAAAACCCCTGCAGGCATAAGATGCAGTCTTAAGCCCGCCCTACATTAAACAAAAAGCCGCAGAGGTTTTGGCCTCTGCGGCTTTCTTCTTACTCCTCCATTTTGATAAAATTTTCCCAGGACTGAAAATAATTTTTTAAAATCTCATCGGCCATTTCATTACCATAATACTCGGATAACATGTGCACCGCCGATTCTCGGTTGATGAGGCCCTGCTTAAAGCTATCCATCAGGTTATGCACCCGGTCGTCATAATCCATAAAACCGCCTCCCGTTTTTTTTATTTTTTCCGGAAAGGGAGGGTTTTTATTACTTTTTCCGGGAAAACAGCCGCATTAAAAAGCCTTCTTTTAGTTCCACCGCATTGGCCGGGCAGAGTTCCTGGCAGCAATAACAGCGAATACACTTATTATAATCCACTATCGCCCGTCGATTCTCAATCTTAACGGCTTTAGGCGGACAATGACGGGCACAGCGACCACAACCGACACACCGTTCGTTCATTACCGGCCGGGCGGTAAACTGGTTTTGAAAGAAGCGAACTAAAAAAGCCGGAATCCTTCCGTCCAAAGACTCGATGTTGTTAGGCGGCGCAAAATTAAACGTTAAACCTTTCCCGCTGCCGGTAACTTCTATTTCCTTTAACGGCACCACTACCCCCCAGTTTAAAGCTACTCTGGCTACCGGCATTTTTTCCGCCTCAAATCCTATCATTTGCGTCATCACCATATCCACCGCAAAGCCGTTATCTCCACCGATAATAACCCCTGCTTTTTTAGGATTCCCGTTTCGGGGTCCATTTCCTTCCATCCCCACTACCCCATCGATAATGAAAAACACCGGTTTTATTAAAAGAGCCAAGTCGCAAAGCATGGCCGCAAAATCATCCCTTTTTTGCATTCGTAAATGATATTGTGCCTTGGTAGTCGCAACATTAAACCCAAATAAATTTTTTATGCCCCCGGTTATCCCCATAAACGAGTGGGTTTTCATTTTAGCTACCGATATAACCTTATCCACTACGGAAAGTTCCCTGGCCAGAGAAAACCTTTTTACGGTACGCCCTTCAGGATGCGGATAATCTTTAGCCTCGGCAAAAGGTAATAACTCTGCCCCTTCTTCCTGGCACACCCGGGCAATGCCGCACCGGGCGGCTACCCGTTCGGTATTACCGGTCCCCGGCGAATCCCCCACCAGCGGAATAGCCCCGGCTTTTTTTACCATACGAACTACCGCCCGCACCACTTCCGGATGGGTCGTCACCGCCCTTTCCGGCGGAAGCCCTTCCAGCATATTGGGCTTAATCAAGACCCGCTCCCCGGGCTTAATAAACGTCTCAATTCCACCAAACTCTGAAAATACTTCTGCTACTGCAGCTTCTACCTCCGCATAGTTATAACTACTACATTTTGCCACACAAACTTTCATCCCTTTTCCTCCCAAGTATAATTTTGGGGACAGTCCCTAATTTAATACTTCAAGCCTTTGGCCCCTTCTTTTATTCTTCTTTAATTATACAGTTATCTTTTTCCCGCTTTAAAGTTAAATCCTGCAACAAAGCCAAAAAAAGACCGGGGATTAACCCCGGTCTAAACAGGTTGAACGTAATCGCAAATGTCCTGGCTTATCAGCTTAGCTACAAGCTCATTATTTCTTAAAAGATTTATAAAAAGTTGCTTTTGCTTCTCGTGGGCAGTGCTTTTCGTCAAAACAAAGGATAAAGGCCTTCTAATCGGTGCTTCCAGTATACTTAGTTTCTTAAACATTTTCAAATCACAATCCCGCCGCACTGTCAGCTCGGAAATTATGGTTACACCTAAGCCTGCTGCTACAACTTCCTTGATAGCCTGCGTACTGCTAAATTCCATGGTAACGTTTAAGTCATTAAGATCAAGCCCCAGTTCCTTTAAGGCTATTTCCAGCACCTTTCTCGTTCCCGAACCTTCTTCCCGTAAAATTATCCGTTCTTTCAACAATTCCGCTACCGGCAGTCTTTCTTTACTGCCCCAGATATGATGATAAGGCACTACAACTACCAACTCGTCTTCCCAAAATTTTTCTACTTTAAGCTCCTCATCGTCAATTGGTCCCTCAATGAGTCCAATATCAATAGTTTTTTCCACCAATTCATGATAAATGGTATCGGTATTGGCAATCTTCACCCGCATTTCAATCTCAGGATACAGTTTATAAAAATACGCTAAAAGCTTGGGTAGGACATATTCCCCAATAGTCAGCGTAGCCCCAATGTAAAGTTTTCCTTTACTTTCTCCCCCGGCATCTCGAGCCAACTCGTATGCTTCGTGAATTTTATCAATAATATCCTGAACTTTCTGGTAAAAAATCTCTCCAGCTTTTGTAAGACGTACTCCTTTATTCGACCGCTCAAACAGCTTTACTCCTACTTCATTTTCCAGGGATTGAATTTGCAGACTAATTGCCGGCTGACTCATGTGCAATCTTTTCGCCGCCGTGGAAATATTTTTGGTTTCAGCTACCACTTTAAAAATTACAAGCTGCGAGTGAAGCATTAAAACCCCCACCTTTTACCCGAAAGTTTTTAGCTGCGTTAACAAAATTCTCGGACCATTTGGGGTATGTTAACACGTGAAAATGGGTGTAAGCAGCAAACACATTTTTATAGCAAAAGCCATCCTGACCTTTAGTGATCCCCTGCCCTTTATGAAGCTTAAGACCAAAGGTTAATTCCTCAGTTAAATTTAGCCTGGAATAATGAAACTCATGTCCTTTTAGGCAATATCCTACCGGAAAATACGGATTTTCCCTGACAATTTCCCCTTCGGTATAACCATGCCCCTGGGGCTTAGGGGTCATCTGGCATTCCGCCGGAATTACGCCGGCCATATAATATTCGCTCCCGTTATACTTAATTTTATCGCATAAATACATAAGACCGCCGCACTCGGCATAAATCGGCATCCCCAGTTGCGCATATTTTTTTACCTGAGTTAATAATTTCCGGTTCCGGGCAAGTTCTTCTAAATAAAGTTCCGGAAACCCGCCTCCAATATATAACCCACCTAACTCCTCGGGTAACTCATCATAAAAAGGATTTATAAAAACTATTTCAGCCCCTGCTTTCTCCAGCATCTCTAAATTTTCAGGATAATAAAAGCAAAACGCTTCATTTTTAAAAACCCCAATTTTTACTTCGCCTCTTCCCAATGGCTTTGGCCCTACTGTTACAATGTTTTTACTGGCTAAACTAATAATCGGCTCTAAATCAATATGCTCCTCTACCATCCGGGAAAGATAATCTAACAGGTCATTAGAGGCCTTAACTTCTCCAGAAGTGATAAGCCCAAGATGCCGTTCCATTATTGCCCCTTTTTCCCCAATTTTGGGCATATAACCTAAAATTCTAACCGGACAGTAACCGGCAAATACCTCTTCTAAAAGCTTAATCTGACGGCGGCTGCCCACTTTATTAAAAATTACGCCAAAAATTTTTAATTCCCGATCAAACTCCATCAACCCTTTTACCACCGCAGCCAAGGTTCTGGTGGTTCTGGTAGCATCTACCACCAGTAATACCGGTAAATTTAATAACTTTGCCAGCTCTGCGGTGCTATTTGTTCCCAGGGCATCAACACCATCAAAAATCCCCATATTTCCTTCCACAACCGAAAGCATAGCAGTTTTTGCATAATACCTGTAATGGTTAACCACTTCCTCCCGGCTGTGTAAAAAAAGGTCCAGATTTCGGCTCTGCTCTCCTGCAGCCAAAGTATGCCAGCCCGGGTCAATATAGTCCGGACCTTTTTTAAACGGCTGAACCTTAATTCCTCTCCGCGAAAGGGCCCGTAAAATTCCCAGGGTCAAAGTGGTTTTTCCGCTTCTTCCACTTGCCGCTGCTACAACTATACCATTTGGCTTCATTTTTTCTCCCATCCTTTAAAAAGGGTAAATGAGGGCCGCATATTAGCAGCCCTCACTTTTTAGAGTTTGCTCCAGTAATCGCCCAAAATGTGCACTGAGAAAGTATAGCCCAGTAAAACGTTAACAATAACACCTATGACAAATGCCGCCAGTGGTTTCCAACCAAAAGACGATAATTCTCTAAACCTCGTAGTAAAGCCAATACTTAAGAAGCAAAATACAAAGGCCCAAGTACGTAAAGTTTTTATAGGATTAATAACCAAGGGTGTCAATACTTCTTTCGACACTTGAGGAGTTAAACTCGCATCAACAATACTAATTATGATAGTTGCAATAAAGAATCCAATAACAAATTTGGGGAATCGTATCCACACTTCTTTCGCCGAAACAGAAGCACCCTCAGCACGCTTTTCCCATTTGGTTGCTGCCACCACAGCTAAAATTAAGCACCAGATCCCAATCCAAATGTCACGGCCAATTACCTTCATTAGTGTAAAGGCTTTAATGGCAACTTCATCACCAATCGCTGAAGCCGCAGCAAGGCCAGCAGCATCGGCAAATTCGGAAGAACCTATCCATGCCCCGGCCTGCCCTGGCGGGAGTCCTAAAGCCTTACAAACAAACGGAAGAAGGAAGATCATAATCACAGCAAAAATAGTTACCAGAGCAATAGAAATGGAAACATGTTCTTTTTTGGCATTAACAGCACCACCTACAGCAATTGAAGCAGAAACTCCACAAATCGAACCACCGGCACCCAAGGTTGCCCCAAAAGGTTTTTCCAAACCAAAAAGGCGAGTTGCAGCAAAGAAAATAGTCAACCAGGTAGTTACCGATATAATAGTTGCCTGTAAAAGAGCAATGGGACCAGCTTTAACAATTAAGGTAAAGGGTAAAGTTGCACCAAGTAATACAATACCGGTTTTAATGTAAAACTCGGTTCTAAAGCTAGTATCAAGCCATTTTGGAAGTTTAAATACATTACTGACTATTAAACCCAATAAAAGTGCCAACAGCGGAGGTTCAAGATTATATTGCTGAGCAACTGTAGACGAACCAAGCACCAACACTATAACCGTAAGCAAGTAAATAATTGTGAAACCTTTAATAAACTCGCCGACATTAAATCCCATAAACTTAATACTTATGCTAAATAGTACAAGGAACATTAAATAAAGATACACATAAATCAAACCGTTTTCAGCAAAGTGTTTAGTTACTTCCGAAAACGATTTCCATTTAGGTGGCGCTACAGCAATTGGCTTAATTGAAAGCCCCATTTTGTACAAAATTAGCGCCACCAAAACAATACCAATTCCAAGGTAAACTGCCCACCAGTCTTCCTTTTTAAGGAATTCAGAACCTTGCTTGTCGCTCATCAATGACCTCCCCCTTTTCGTCATAAATTTTTCTTATAGGCTTATTGTCTGAATCCCTTGACTCTCGCGCCTTCAACCCCCCTCCTTTCTTGTTGTTTGTGGTTACTTTCACATTTTAAGATTTTTTATAAAGCATTAGGGAAACCCTAATGCTTTATAACGCCCCTTTTACCAAACTCAAATCCAAAGAAGTAACGGCTGAAGAAGAAGTAGATAAAATGGGTAATTTTACTAAAGGGCAGGTAGAAAAACATTAACCCTGTTACGAAATAAAACCAGTTTTGCCCCTGGAAATTTAAAACATAGCCGAAGGCTCCAGCAATAAATAACGTTACCAGTAAAACCGAAAGATAATCATCGGGGGTATTTAACTTCTGCATTTCCGATTTCGTCAACCGCTCAAAAATCCCAACAATGCCAGCCAATAGACCCGCTCCGGTCAGCACTACCAATATATCCCTGACAAGACCGGCAAACTCTACTTCAAATACAGATAGGATAAGGGTGACAAAGGAAGCAAAGATTCCAAGATGAAAGATTACCCCCCGCAAATAAGATATAGCATGTTTGCGGGTACTTTCTTTGGCCCAGGGAGCCATTCCTAAGGTATATGCGTATAAAACTCCATAGGAACTATCCCCCCGGGGACGGGCTAAATCCCGGGGGGGATTGGCCTTTAAAAGCCCGGCCATTTTAACAATAATGCCCGCTACCGTTACAAAAAACGCCACCAGCAAAAAAGTTTTCATTTACACGCACCCCGTAGGTTTAGGCAGACCAGCAATTTTGCAAGCCCCTTTGGCAGGACCGGATGGGAACAGTTCGTAAATCTCTTTCAAGCTAAACCCGGTATCTTTGCAAAGCTTTCTGATCATCGGAGCGATTTGGTACTGAAGATAATAGTTGCGGATGTAGTTAACCACTTTCCAGTGAGCTTCGGTAAGCTCCGTAACCCCCTCGGTCTTCGCTAAAGCCTTAGCTATCTCCTCATTCCAAATTGAAGGGTCTTCAATGAAACCATCCTCATCCACATTTAAAACCAACCCATCAATTTCAATTTGCGGCATATTTACCTACCTCCTTAAAAAATTTTTTTATAAGATAATAGCTTTTCCAACCAAATCCATAAGCCCGGACATTTCCACAGGCAGATTATAGTACTCAAAAACCAATGGCAATTGAGCTTTGCAGATGGAACAGGGAGCCACTACATAGTCCGCTCCGGTCTTTTTTACCTGCTCGGCCTTGACTTTCCCAAGCTTCATCCGGGTTTCCATAATTTCTTCCATCAATAGCCCCGACCCAGCACCGCAGCAGAAATTTTCCTCCCGGTTAGGAGTCATTTCTACAAAATTTTTAACTACATGGCGCAGAATAAAGCGCGGTTCTTCAATAATATCCCCTGCTCGGGCTAAATTACAGGGGTCATGGTAAGTGTAAACTATATCGCCATTTCTCTCCGGATCAACTTTTATTATTCCTTTAGCAATTAAGTACGCCGCTTCTTCGTGAATATGGCGAATTTCCACATCAACGGGACCGTTTAGCCCATCGGTATACATCCGGGCTGCCCGCCAGCCATGACCACATTCACCCTGAACAATCTTTTTAGCTTTCAATTTTTTGGCACAATCTAAAAGCCGGCGATTGTGTTCTTTCATCACTTTTTCATCAAAGAAAAGGCCAAAGTTGGCAGCTTCAATTATTTCACTGGGAATGGTCCACTTAATACCGGCTGCATGATACATCTTGGCCACACCAATCATCGTGTTGGTATTGACGAAAAAGTCCGCTGAGGAAGGCACATACATGACATCCGCTTCTTCATCTACGGGTATGCGGATTTTTATACCCGTCTCTTCGTACATTTCTTCTTCAAGGAATTCGCAGCTATCTAACAGGGCCGGTTTGGTAATCCCCATGTTGTTGCCGGTATTGGCCATATTTTTGACAATACCGACAGTAAATCGTGGCACCATCCCGAGCTCTGCTAATATTTGCCTGACCATGATGGTAACTTCGGCCGTATCGATTCCAAAGGGGCAAACTAAAGCACACCGCCGGCACTGGTTGCACTGGTAAAAATAAGTAAACCATTTTTCCAAAAGTTCGGCACTTATTCCAATGCCTCCGGCCACTTTCCCTAAAACCCCTGATAGTGGCATTACTTCCTGCTTATAAACACTTCGGACTAAATCGGCTCGTTTGGTCGGTATATTATAAGGGTCTTCAGTTCCCAGGTACGAGTGGCAGGCATTTATACAAGCACCGCATTTGGTGCAGCATTCCATAGCGAGTTTAAACATTCGACTTTCGGCGGCTTTTTCGCGAATTAAGGCCACCGCTTTGCGCACTTTTTCCTCATCGTCCAAAATGCGATATGGCAGCGGGGCGAGGTCTTTTGCTTTCTGCGGGGCATTCATTATATGCTTCCCCCTTTCTAAAGCCTTAAAAGCTTTGCCTTGCCATCACCGGTTAACGTAATTGCTTTATTTATTAACCCGCCCGCTAAGTGCAAAAGTTTAGAAAACGGAAGGTACATCAATAAGATTTGTCCAAAGAAATAATGAAGGACAAAAGCATCAGGAAGCTCATAGTTAATTGGCCTTAAACTAAATAAATCCGCAAAATATTTCTTCACGGTAGAAAGTTCTACCGGTGCCAAAGTCCGCATCGCATTTCCGGTGGTGACAATTACCAAAATTAAAAGTAAATCAATGTAATCCCAGGGGTCGGAAACCTGTTTAATCTGGCCGGAGAGCCGCCTTAAAAGAAGGGCTAATGCACCCAAAAAGGCCAGAGTACCTGCCAGCATCCCAAAAGCAAAGGACAGCTTTTCGCTCTGTTCCGGAGTTGCACCAAACAGCGTAAACTGGTGCCCGGCAAAGGCTATTCCGGCTATATGCCCGATAACTATCAAGAATATCCCCAGGTGAAATCCGTAAGACATCACCCAAAGCGGGCGCTCAAACCGATACAGGGTTTTAAAGAATAGGATTTCTTTCAGAATTTCACCACCGGGCGTATCGGGTACCGGAAAAAGGTTTAATTGATACTTCACTTTTGAGGCATACCAACCTCTTATCCGGTAGATAAGCCCAAACACCAGTATTAAAAATGTTAGATAAGGAAATACGCCAACAACAAAATGTTTCAAGGGTTCTTCCCCCTATTATAGTTCTTGAATGGTAACGGCCCCGGTTGGGCAGGAAGTAGTACAGGTTTCACAACCCATACACTCCGAGGGAT
The DNA here is from genome assembly GCF_000427565.1 of Carboxydothermus ferrireducens DSM 11255. Taxonomy (NCBI): domain Bacteria; kingdom Bacillati; phylum Bacillota; class Clostridia; order Thermoanaerobacterales; family Thermoanaerobacteraceae; genus Carboxydothermus; species Carboxydothermus ferrireducens. The sequence continues at coordinate 91,695 of NZ_ATYG01000003.1, read as the reverse complement.
CCGAAACTAATTCCACCTTATCACCCTTTAATTCAAACAATCTTGCCGGACAAGCTTCGGCACAGGTACCGCAACCGGTGCATTTATCCAGATCCAAATTAACCATGTACATCGCTTTCACTCCCTTTATAGTTATTTTTAGTTATTTTTTTCTTCCCCGGGCAACACCAAAGCATTAGCAACGATTTCCGATAAAGCAGTGATATTCGCGGGTATTTTATAATGCTTTTTAAGGTCTTGAAGCTGTACCAAACAGTTGTGGCATGGTGCCACTACTTCTTTAGCTTCGGTAGCCATTATTTGGTCTGCCTTTGGTTTACCCGCCGCTATCCTGGATTTAGCATAATCGGTCATGGCCAGCATCCCACCGCCACCACCGCAGCAAAGGTTTTCAACACCTGAAGGGCTCATTTCTCTAAAATCACTTACAGCCATCGCCAGGATTTCTCTTGGCTCTTTATAAATGCCGCCGTTTCTGGCTAAATTACACGGGTCATGGTAGGTCACCGGCTTGTTATTACGCGAAGGGTCAAGTTTTATGCGGCCGGACGTAACGTATTCATGGATTAATTCCACCACATGCCTTACTTCAAAGGGGAATTTTTCACCCAGCCAGTTTTCAGCTTCCCAGCGCATGGCCCTAAAGCCATGCCCACATTCGGTCATCGCCAGCACTTTCACCCCGAGCTCTACAGTGGCATCCCTTAACCTTTGGGCATGAAGTCTTGCCAAGTCGTCTTCCCCGGAAAATAATGCTAAATTGGTTGCATCAAACATTTTGCTGGAAACGGTCCAATCCTCGCCGGCAGCATAGAAAATTTTTGCCAGAGCAATAAAGGAAAGAGGATAAACCTTAACTTCCAGGGGTATCGTCATGTACAACACCCGGGCACCTTTTTTATCCACCGGGATTTTTGCTTTGGAGTCCCCAACTTCGTCCTGAAGTTGTTCTTCCAGCCACTCTATCGTTTCTAAAAACTCCTCCCGGGTAACCCCCATGTTATTCCCCGATTCAATGGTTAAATCCACTCCAGCCTTTAAACTGGCAGGAACCATGTTAATTGCTGCCAGCATGGCCCGGGCCGTTCTGACAATTAACCCGGTATCTATACCCATGGGACAGTTAATGGTACACCGCCGGCACATGGTACAGCTACCAAAGGCAATATCCTTTAACTCCCGGGCGTACTCCTCATCAAAATCCCGAGCTCCTACCAGGCCGGGAAACAATTTTCCCGTCGGCGTAAAATACCTCCGGTAGATTTTTCTAAGTTTTTCCGCTTTATAAGCCGGCGTATGAACGGGATCCTGGGTAGCCCTATAGTAGTGGCAACTATCCTTGCAGATGCCACAGTGAGCACACACTTCCAGGCTGGCAATTAATTTTTTATTTAATCTGCTTTTAAGAAACTCCACCGCTTTTTGGGTACTCATCGCTTTACCCCTTTAATCTCGAGCATTTTTTTCTTTTTTCAATTTAACCGTAACACTTACTGCTTTCTGTGTAAAATTCGCGTTTTTTATTTCACTATTTGCAATTTAAATTGCTGCTTCTAATATCTTTTCTAAAATGCCATCAACTCCAGGCCGTTTAGCCTCAAGAATCTCAAAGTTACCATATCTTTTAATCTCCGCCGTTGTGCTTAGCCCCATCGAAACCATTTTTATTTCCGCTAACCTCTCTCGCTTTTCGTCCGTTAAGCTTTCAAAAAAATTGTTCACTGCTGCCGGGCTTACAAAGGTAATAAAATCAATTTTCCGACCATCAATTAACTCAAAAAGATGGTCTGCCTCAACCTTTGCCCTGACAGCCTTGTACACCGGTAGGTACTTTACCGGTAAACGCTCCTCACGGAGTTTTAATTCTAAAATTGTAGCCTTTTCGCTTTTGGGAAAGAGAATTTTTTCCCCATCTTGAAGGCGCCCGGCAATGAATTTTACCACTTCACGGGGCAAAAACCGGTCAGTTTTATGGGCTACATTTATCCCTGAATTTTCCAAAGCTTTCTTAGTTTTTTCTCCGATAGCAATTATTTCGGGCAAAGCATCTATTGATAGCTCCAAACACTTTAAACGGTTCAAAAAAAACTCTACACCGTTCGGACTTGTAAATAAGATATACTTGTATTCATTAAGCCTCTGGAGTTCCCGGTCTACTTCCCGGTAGCTCTCGGGTTTTAAATATTCCACCTGGGGCAAATGCCAAACTTCAGCTCCAAGTTCTTTTAACCGGCAAGCCAAAAGTTTACCGGAGTTACTGCTTTGAGTAACCAGTATGCGCTTGCCCATTAGCCTTTTCGTTTCAAACCAGTTAAGCTGCTCCCGGAGCTTAACCGTCTCCCCCACCACAATAATTACCGGATGCTTTAAGTCGGCCTTTCTTACCTTTTCCTCAATATCCTGAAGACACCCGGTTACCGTCCTTTGTTCCGCTCGGGTCCCAAGCCTGATTACGGCAACAGGGGTTTGGGGCGGGCGGCCATACTTCAGCAAATTGGCTACAATTTGCGGCAGATTTTTCCTCCCCATTAAAAAGACCAATGTATCCGCAGCTAAAGCTACTTTTTCCCAGTTAATTTGACTTTCTTTTTTGGTCGGGTCCTCGTTACCGGTTATTACGCAAAAGGAAGCCGCTACTTCCCGGTGGGTTACCGGAATCCCTGCATACGCCGGAACGGCAATAGCCGAAGTTATTCCCGGAACCACCTCAAAAGGAATCCCGTGCCGGGTAAGCTCTAATGCTTCTTCGCCACCACGCCCGAAAACGAAGGGATCTCCCCCTTTTAACCTCACCACCGTTTTCCCTGCTAACGCTTTTTCCACCAAAAGCTTGTTAATCTCTTCCTGCAAATACTCGTGACGTTCAGGAGCTTTTCCGGCATAGATAAGTTCGGCATCTTTTCGGGCATAGGTTAAGAGTACCGGGTTTACCAAGCGGTCGTAAACTATCACATCCGCTTTTTTGATTAGATTTAAACCTTTAACGGTAATCAAATCCGGATCTCCCGGGCCGGCACCCACGAGGTACACAAAACCAGGCATAGACTTCATCCTTTGCTTAATTTCTTAGGGCCGCCCAGGGCGGGCGGCCCAGGGCAGGGGAGAAAAGGGGAGTAATGTTATGTTTTTAGCTTGATATAAGAAGTCCCAAGATAAAGAAACTCAATTTTATCTTCCTTGGCCAATTCGGTAACTGCTTTATCTACTTCTCCTTTGGAAACACCTAAAGCTTGAGCCACTTCTTTGTTTTTGGCCTTATCGACCGTTTTTAAGTAATCAATGATTTTTTGTTTTAGCTCTTCCACCCTACCGACCCCCTTACCAGTTAAACTGAGTAGTGGTTCTAAAGGTGGTCGGCGCAAAGATAAAGTCATCGATATGTTTTTCCGTAAATGGAAGACCCGTCAGTTTAAAGAACCGCTCCCAGCCAATCCGCTCAATCCATTCGCCATATCTTTCACCCGGCAGAGCATTTTCAGCATATACTTCTAGAAGGTGCTTTACTGCCTCCACCGTCTCCGTCCACCGGGGCGGATTGTTGGGAAGATACGGTATTGCCAGCCGGGAAAACTTAGGAGCGGTCCGGGCGTTGGAAACCTTACCGCCCACAAAGATGGCTACCCCGTCGTTTTCCGGATCGGCAATTGGCATGGCCGGACAAACGGTATAGCAGTTGCCGCAGTACATACACTTATCCGGATTCACTTCCACCGATTTTAGCTTGGGATTTGGCTTAATGGCACCGGTCGGACAGCTCTGAATAACCGAGGGAATCTCACAAACCTTATGCAGCTTTTCGTGATCGATTCTCGGCGGTTTGCGGTGAATACCAACGATAGCAATATCCGAACAGTGCACGGCCCCGCACATATTAAGACAGCAGGCCACAGCAATCCGGACCATGTTGGGAAGCTTGTTTTCCACAAAGTAATCGTAAAGCCCATCCATTAAACTTTTTACCAGGCCGGAAGCGTCGGTAGCCGCAGAATGACAGTGCACCCAGCCCTGAGTATGCACAATGTTAGAAACCGAGTGTCCGGTACCTCCTACCGGCAAGCCTCTTCGGGCAAGCTCCTCCAAAAGCGGCTCCACCATTTCCTTATCATCCAGTAAAAACTCAATATTATGGCGACTGGTAAAGCGCAAATGCCCTTTGCTGTATTTATCGGCAATTTCGCAAATTTCCCGGATAAAATCAATGCTGGCAAGTCTTGGCGACCCTACCCGAACGGTATACAGCTCGGCCCCGGTTTCCGAAACATGCTTTAAAACCCCGGGACGAATTTGTTCGTGGTACAGCCACTTGCCATAATTTTCTTTAATAATATCAGGAATAAGCGTACTGTAATGGGGAGGCCCAAAATCGGTTTTGGCCATTTTACTTCACCTCCTCTGGGTACCAGAAGTAGTAGGGGTTAGCACGAGGAGCTGTAACCATTTGCGGCACCGGTTTAATTCCGGTATCCCGTAAGAACTTCGGCATACCCAGACGGTAAATGGTTTCGCCAATCCGCTCCCGGGTCTTGCCGTTTTCATCCCACCAATCGGTAATGGTCCGGATAAAATCCTTAAGTTCGGTATAAGGCGGTTTCATTTCCATAAACGGTATGATAACCCAGGACATAAATGCCGATTTTACAATCGGAGCCTTGGCACCTATGAGTAATGTGGCACCGCCTTCTTTGCCAACCCTTAATGCCCGGGGCATTTCGTTAATACAATGCATGCAGCGGGTGCAGGACTCATTATCAATAACAATTTGTCGGGTCTCGGGGTTGTACTTCACCGCTTTTTTCGGGCATTTTTCCACGACCATTCCCTGAATGTCAAAACCGGCCTCGGCATATGCTTTTACTTCCTCCTGATTTACCCGGATTTCATCCCTCCAGGTACCAATTACCGAGAGATCAGCCCGGGCAATAGAAGCTACGCAATCGTTGGGGCAACCGGCAATCTTGATCTTAAACTTATAGGGCCACATCGGCCGGTGAAGCTCATTTTGAAACTCCATGGTAATCTCATGGCAAACATCCAGGGTATCGAAGCAAGCAAACTCGCAACGGGCCGGACCAACGCAACAGCTCGGCGTTCTTAGGTCCGAACCGGAACCTCCCAGGTCAAAGCCGGCTTCTGCCAGTTCATCAAAGCAAGCCTGCAGTTTATCAGTGTCGGTACCCAGGAGAATTGCATCACCGGTCGAACCATGGAAGTTAGTTAAACCGCTGCCATATTTTTCCCAGATATCGCAAAGTTTCCGCAATGCTTCGGTAGTGTAAAACCAACCGGCTGGCTGGTTTACCCGAATAGTGTGAAATTCCGCTGCATCGGGAAACTGCTCCGGAACATCGGAGTAACGGCCAATAACTCCGCCACCGTAACCTTTTACCCCCACAATTCCGCCGTGTTTCCAGTGAACTTTCTTTTCCCGATAAGAAAGCTCAAGCTGTCCTAACAGCGCTTCGGCTTTTTTGTTTTTGGCCGCAGCTTTTTTAATTTCCTTGACAAAGCTGGGCCAACGCCCCTCCTCTAACTGGTCCAAAAGAGGAGTCTTTTTTTCCTCGTTGGCCATTAATTCGGCACCTCCTGCTTGTGATAATATTCTCATGTGTTCTCTACTAAAATCATAATTTTTCTAACATTTTCGGTCAATTAGGTTTATTATTTGATAAACTTATGGCGTTATTTTAATTTATTAATTTTTGCTCTATTTTTCTCTTTAAATCCCCTTCCACATTTCAAAATCATCCCTAAACATCCCGGTTTTTCCCGCTTTTATTTGTGATATTGGTAACTATCTATAAAAAAAATAAATACCGTTATTTGTGATATTTATAATTTTAGGGACAGTCCCTAAAGTTATCCTTAAAGTATAGTAAAAGGGACTGTCCCCAAATTACTACTTCCGACCTAATTCTTCTTCTCTTAATTGCCGCCGCAGAATCTTACCTACAGCAGTCTTGGGAAGTTCCTCTCTAAATTCAACTTTCTTCGGCACTTTATAAGCCGCAAGTCTTTCCTTACAAAAAGCTATTATCTCTTCAGCGGTAGCGGTCTCTCCATCCTTTAACACCACAAAAGCTTTTACCGTTTCTCCCCGGTATTCATCGGGAACGCCAACTACTACCGCTTCCTTAATTTTGGGATGCTCAAACAACACTTCTTCAACTTCCCGGGGATAAATGTTATAGCCGCTGGCAATAATCATATCTTTTTTCCGGTCAACGATATAAAAATATCCATCCTCATCCATACGGGCAATATCACCGGTGTAAAGCCAGCCGTCCTTTAACACCCGGGCCGTCTCCTCGGGCATATTCCAGTAACCTTTCATTACCTGCGGGCCTTTAACTGCCAGCTCTCCAATTTCACCAATCGGAAGTTCCCGTTCGTAATTTTCGGGGTCCACAATTTTAGCTTCGGTATCCGGGAAGGGAAGCCCAATAGACCCTACTTTTCTTTTACCCCCTAAAGGATTACAGTGGGTAACCGGCGATGCTTCGGACAATCCGTAGCCTTCGACCAGATGGCCGCCGGTAAGCTCCTCAAACTTTAAAGCAACCTCCACCGGAAGGGGAGCAGAACCGGATATGCACTCTTTAATGCTGTCTATCCCGTAGCTTCCGGCATTGGGATAATTGTTGATAGCAATATACATCGTTGGAACACCGGGGAAAACGGTCGGCCGGTATTTTTTAATGGTATTCATTACTTCATTTATTTCAAAGCGAGGTAAAAGCACCAGCGTTCCTGCATTTATAAGGGAAAAGTTCATGGCCACACTCATGCCGTAAGAGTGGAAAAAGGGTAAAACTCCTAACACTACTTCCTTGCCAAATTCACAGGAAGTCATCCAGGCCGTAACCTGCATGGGGTTTGCCAAGATGTTACGGTTGGTTAAAATTGCCCCTTTAGCAATTCCTGTGGTACCACCGGTATACTGCAATACCGCCGGGTCATTAAGATAGTCAATTGGGGGATACTCCACAGTATAACCTGCCGCCGATTTTACATAAGCTTCAAAATCCACCGCATCATCAGGAACATCATAAGGGCTAAAATCAAATAATATAATTTTTTCTAAATTCGTCTGGTTTTGCACTGCCTTTATCCGGGGGTAAAGGTTACGCATTGCCACAATAACTTTAGCCCCGGAATCGTTTAAAATGTGCAAAAGTTCCCTTTCCACGTACATCGGGTTTACCTGAACTAAAATAGCTCCAATTTTTTGAACCGCAAGATAAGTAATCACATACTGCGGGGTGTTGGGAGACATTAAAGCCACACGGTCACCCTTTTTCACTCCATCCCGGGCAAGAGCTGCTGCCAAAAGATCGGTGTAAAGCTTTAACTCCCCGTAAGTAATCTCTTTCTGGTAAAAAATTAGCGCTTTGTGATTCGGCATTTTAGCCGCAATTTCATCAACTATTTGGGCTATCGTCTTATCAGGGTAATTTAAAGAATGCGGTACCCCTTCTTCATAAGACTTAAGCCAGATAGGTTCTCCCATCCCTTTTCTCCTCCTTTTTACTTTTCTCTCTTTTTTTAATATTTCGAATTTTTGTATTGTTCGATAAATATTATAACGCATCCCCCTCCAATATTTAACCCATCAACTGAATGAACGCTCATTTTTTTATCGACATGAATCGACTTCTAAAATCCCAAAAAATAAAAAACCGGGAAATCTCCCGGTAATAACAATCACCTTTTCTCCCGTAAAACCATCGGCTTGCCGCAGCACGCAAACTGCCCTTTTCCACTCTCCAAAATTTTCACTTTATTCCCGCAAATCTAACATAAATACATCGTCTTATTTTACCACACTAAATAAGTGGCAATACCAATGGCCAAAAGTTCTTGTTTATCATTATACACCTCTACTTCACCAACTACCACCCTATTTCCCGTACTTACTCTCCGGGCACGAGCCACAATATCGCCGCCAAGGCCGGGTTTTAAGTAATTTACTTTCAGTTCAATAGTCGCCGTTTTTTGTCCCTCGGTCATTTGCGCCACCACCATTGCTCCTACCGCCGCATCAATAATTGAAGCAAAAACACCCCCATGTACCACTCCAAAAGTTTGAAAGTGATGCGGTTTTAAACTAATCTTTAATTCCGCTTCCTGGGGCGTTACCTTCACCGGTTCCATCCCCATAAAGCTCCAAAAAGTGTCGTCCCGCAAAAGTTTTAACAAATCCCCCTGCATTTTCCCCCTCTTTTCTCTATTTTTTTGCTAACCTAAAATTCGCCGCTGAACTTAATTCACCTTCTTGACTATTCCGATTTTTTTACTTATAATTAAATTGAAAATGATTTTCAATTTCAAGGAGGTTTTTCTATGGTTAAAAGATTTTCTTTAATAGTCGTTATTGTTACCCTGCTTACTTTTGTCTTTACCTTTCCCTCTTTTGCCGAAAACCCTATCGGAGAGTACCAAAATCTCTTAAAAAGCCTTTATCAAGAAGCCAAAGAAGGTGAATGGGGGGAGGCTCAGGAACTTGCTTCTAAACTCCAAACTTTTTTTGAAAAAGAGGAAAAAGAAATTAAAGAATTAAGCCCAAAACTTTATGAAGAATCGGAAGAATATTTGCCAAAAATTATCAAGTACGCTTCTAAAAAAGACTTCGAAGAGCTTTCCGAGTACTATGAGAAATTAACAGGAGCTTTTCCCTCCAGTGAAAAGAAAGAAGGTTTTGCCGGTCTTTTTGATAGCGCTTTGATAATTCTCAGGGAAGGATTTGAAGCTTTTCTAATCATAGGCGCGCTCTGGGCGTTTTTGCAAAAAGCCGGACAGGAAAACCTTAAAGGAAGTCTTATCCTGGGTGCAGTTACAGGAGTAGCCGGTAGCATTGCCGTTGCTTTTTTCCTTCTATCCGCTGCCGGTAAAGCTCTACCTCCAGCAGCATTAGAAGGTTTATCCTCGATTATCGCAGCAGCTCTTCTTTTTTATGTAAGTTTCTGGCTTCTTTCCAAAGCAAGCACCCACAGGTGGGAAGAGTTCATTAAAAATACCGCAAACCAGGCTCTAATCAGGAAAAGCTACTGGTCCTTTTTCGGCGTCTCATTTTTGGCGGTATTTCGGGAGGGTTTTGAAACCGTATTATTTTACACCGCTCTCTACCACCAGGTAAGCCCCTCAGGCTTCTGGAGCGGGCTTATTTCCGGTGCCCTTGGTCTTGTCGTATTAGTTTTTGCCATCGTTAAGCTCGGGGTAAAGATACCCCTTCGTCCCTTTTTCCTGGCTACCGGAATCCTCCTCTATTATCTAACCATTAAATTTGCCGGTTACGGCGTTCATGAGCTGGCAGAAATAGGCTGGATTTCGGAAACCAAGCTGGGTAATTTTAGCTTAAGCTTGCTTGGTTTTTACCCCACTTTAGAAAATTTAATTGTTCAGGGAATTCTGTTAGTAATAGGTATTTATGGAATTGGTAAAATCTTAACCAATCCCCCACAAGCCACTTAAATAATTTTGAAAGGCGGCCAATGCCGCCTTTTTTCTTTGCAAAAGTGAAATTTAAAGAAATTTTTAGCAATAATTCATTTTTTAGTTTTAACCTTTATTTTTGGCGCTTTTCTCTTATTTTTGACTATTTTTGACTTTTGCATATTGGTCAGGAAAGGTCAATAATTATAGGTGAAAGGTCAAGGAAAGTTAAAATAAAATATAAAAAGATACCCGGAGGTGGTTGGTATGCTCATGAGATTTGATCCCTTCAAAGAAATCTTTGATTTAAATCGCTGGTTTGCCGAAGCCTTTACTCCAATTAACAGAAGCCTTTCTCTACCAAGAGTTGACATCTTAGATAACGGAGATGAGCTTTTAGTTAAAGCAGAGCTTCCAGGTATTGAAGATAAGAACCAAATCGAACTCTACGTCCAAAACGATTATTTAATCATTAAAGGTCAGGTTCAGGATGAAACCGAAGCCAAAACCGACAGATACTATCGCAAAGAAAGATTCACCGGTAGCTTTGAAAGGGTAGTTTACCTGCCGGTGGAAGTGGAACCTGCCAAAGCCACTGCTGAATATAAAAACGGCATTTTAAACATCAAGCTTAAAAAAGCTCAAGGTAACCCCCAGGGATTTAAAGTAGATATCAACTAATCCCCCTCCCTCCCTCCTTCCCCGAAGATTTACCACTTCGGGGTTTTTTCTTTTTAAAAAATATGTTTTAATAGTAATGTTGGACGGGAGGGAGAATATTTGAATTATAATTATAACAAAATTCGTTATGCGATTGCTTTTGGCCATTTCTGGATAGATTTTTACGCCAACGTCTTAGCTTCTACCATGTACCTTTTAGCCCGGGACTTACACTTAAGCCTTACCCGCCAGGGAATTCTGGTAGCGGTTGTTTCGTTTGCCGGTTCGGTCATGCAACCGTACCTGGGTTATCTGGTGGATAAAAAAGGAAAAAGCACCTATCTCTTATTTAGCCTTTTGCTAATGGGATTACTTACTACCGCCACCGGACTGTTTCAAAATTTTTATCCCGTTTTAATCCTTTTTACCCTCGGCGCCTTAGGCTCAGCCCTTTATCACCCCTTAGGGTCTGTGCTTACAACCAGCATCAGCGAAAAGAAAAACACCGCCGTGTCGTTTTACGTTACCTGGGGAAATATCGGCTACTCCATAGCCCCGGTAATTCTGGTGCCGGCGGTAGAAGCTCTGGGACGAAAAGGGCTTTTACTTTTTTCTCTGCCTATGTTTTTAGCACTAATATTCCTCTATTTATCAAAAAGCCACCAGCTACCCCTTCCCCACGAAGAGCGTAAAGAAACTCTACCCTCCTTTCGGGCCACGATTAAAAGCGCCTTTTTAGGCCTTCTGCTTTTAAACTTAATCGTTTGGGGCCGTGCCTGGATCCAGGTTGCCCTTGGCAACTATTCCATTCAGTATTTCCTGCATCAGGGGCTTTCGGCCAACCAGAGCAGTATCCTTCTTTCGGCTTATCTTTTGGCCGGAACAGCAGGGGTGGTAGCGGGTGGTTTTGTAAGTGAAAAGCACGGAGAAAGGTTTACCCTGCTTGCTACTTTCCTTTTGTCCGGAGCTACGTTAATAATGATGTTTTTCACTCCACCACCTTTTTCTTATCTTGGCATGCTTATAACCGGCTTTCTTTTAAACATGTCGTTCCCGGCCACCATCGTTATGGGACAAAACTTAATCCCGGAAAACGCCGGAATGGTTTCCGGGATGATGATGGGGCTGGCTTTTGGTCTTGGCGGTATGGGTGCTATGCTTACCGGTACGGTAGCTGATTATACCAGTCTTGCTTTTTCTTTAAAACTGTTGGTGGTGATTCCCTTTATTATCTCCGCTTTAACGTTGGTTTATTTTCAAAAAATTTCCCTGCCTAAACCCAAAATAAAATAATTTTTGACATATTTCGATTTTTCCTGTATATTTAAGTTAAATTTATTTTTTTGGAGGTTTTACGATTTGCGCAAGTTTAAGATTTTCACCGATAGCACCCTGGATTTACCCGAAGAAATTTTAAACGAAGAGGGAATTGAGATTATTCCTCTTTCCGTTCATTTTCCCGACGGCAAGAGCTATCTTGATCGCCTGGAAATTTCCGCTAAAGAGTTTTTAGCCAGGATGAAAGAATACGTCGAATTACCTAAAACCAGTCAACCATCCCCCCATCACTTTTTAGAAGCTTTTAAAAATGCCGTACACCAATTGGAAAACGTCGGCGAGGTAGTTTTTTTAGGGGTTTCGTCCCGGCTTTCCGGAACCTTTCAAACTGCTAAAATGGCTGCAGAAATGGTCAGCAAAAAAATCACCGTTATTGATTCAAAAACCGGTTCCCTGGGACTTGGGATTTTAGCCTTAAAGGTTGCGGAATGGTTAAAAGAAGGCATAAACCGGGAAGAACTCTTACACCGGATAGAAAAATTTAAAGAAGAGCATCGGCTCTTTTTTACCGTGGAAACCATGGAAAATCTGGTCAAAGGCGGGCGGATTTCCCGGATGAAAGAAAGGGTTGCTAATTTTTTAAATATAAAACCTATCTTTCACCGGACGCCTGAAGGCGAAATAGCTCATTTAGAAAATGTCCGGGGGCGAAAAAAAGCCATCCAAAGACTAATTGAGCTTGCCGAACAACATGGGAAAGATTTTGAACAAAAAATTGTCGGTATAACTCACGCCGGCGCTTTGGAAGAGGCGCTTTTCTTAAAAGAAAAACTCCTGGAGCGGTTAAAACCGAAAAAAATTATCCTTTCCGAATTAAGTCCAGCACTGGCCACCCACAGCGGGGAAGGAACTTTACTGGTAACTTATTAAAAATAAGGGGACGGTTCAGAGCAGCAAAATGGATGCTTGGAGAACCGTCCCTTCCGTTTACTGTATTTCTATGCGGCGGGCCCGGGGATTGTTTTTGCCGGATTTTTTCATCCGCACCTCTAAAATGCCTTTTTGGTAAGAAGCCCGGGCATGATCCGGTTCAACTTCCGCCGGTAGAGCGATAGTTCTTGAAAATTTGCCGTAATAACGTTCACTCCGGTAAAACCGCTCTTGCTTTCTCTCCCGTTCATCCCGGATCTCGCCTCTTAAGGTAAGGCTTTCCGGCTCCACAATTACTTCAAGGTCTTCTTTGGCATTTAGTCCCGGTATTTCCGCCCGAACAACTACGTCTGCCCCTTCTTCAAAAATTTCCACCCGCGGGCTAAAGAGTCTTGCAGGGTTAAAGGGTTCCAAAAAATCTCCCCGTTCAAAAAACCGTTCCATCTGGTTTTTAAAATTTAACATTTCCCGCCAGGGATCAAAAGGTATAAGCATTTTTTCACCTCCATTTAATTAGCATGGAGGCTTTTTTATTTTTTATACGAAATTAATTTAAAGGCACCACCGCACCATTGTATTTTTCATTGATAAACTTCTTAATTTCTTCGGACTTTAAAGCTTCCGACAGTTTTTTAATTTCTTCGCGATTTTCATCGCCTTTGCGCACAGCCAAAACGTTGCCAAAAGTCTCGGCCGCTTCCGAATTGGCATCTTCGGCAATTAACGCATCTTTAGGAGTAAGCTTAGCTTCCTGGGCATAGTTGCCGTTAATTACCGCTCCATCAAGGTCATCCAGGGACCGCGGCAGCTGGGCTGCTTCTAATTCCACCACTTCCACTTTCTTGGAAGTTATATCCTTTACCGTTGCTTTGATCCCCACACCCGGTTTTAAGGTAATAAGCCCTGCTTTTTCCAAGAGAGCCAAAGCCCGCCCACCGTTGGTAGGATCGTTCGGAATACCAATTTTGGCTCCCGGTTTAAACTCGTCAATACTCTTTACCTTTTTGGAATAAAGCCCCATCGGCTCAAAATGGACTTTTACCGTCCAGGTAAGGTTAAGCCCCCGGTCTTTATTAAATTGCTCTAAATACGGTACGTGCTGAAAATAGTTGGCATCCAGCTCTTTTTCCGCCAAAGCGATATTGGGCTTTACATAGTCGGTAAACTCGATAATCTCCAGTTTGATGCCTTCCTTTTCTAAAATCGGCTGCACCTGCCGTAAAATTTCCGCGTGGGGTACCGGGGTCGCCCCAACTTTTAAAACTTTTTCTGTAGGTTTTTGGCTTCCGCAGCCAAAAAGGCCAAGGGTTAAAATTAGCACTAAGGCTACCAAAACTTTTTTCATTTTAACTCCTCCTCCTTAATTATTTTGTTTTATATTTACGGGCCAAAAAATTGCCCGTAGCCTGCACAATCTCCACCAGAGCTACCAAAATAGCCACGGTTATGAGCATCACATCCGTTTGAAAACGCATATAACCATACCGGACTCCGAGGTCGCCCAGCCCTCCACCACCTATGGCTCCGGCCATGGCCGAATAACCAATTATAGCTATTGCAGTATTGGTTAAACTCAAAATAATTCCGGCTCGGGCTTCCGGCAAAAGTACTTTGAAAATTACCTGCCGGTTATTTGCCCCCATGGCCCGGGCCGCTTCTACCACTCCAGGGTCAACTTCTCTGAGATTGGCCTCAATTAACCGGGCAACAAAAGGCGCCGCCCCTATTGTTAAGGGTACTATCGCTGCGCTGCTACCGATAGAGGTCCCGGCAATAAGCCGGGTTAAAGGAGTTACCGCCAGCATCAGAATTACAAAAGGCGCCGAACGCAGGACATTTACTACCGAACCCAGAATGCTGTAAATTACAGGATTGGGCATTATCCCACCATTTGAAACGGCATTTAAGAGAACTCCCACCGGAATACCAATTACCGCTGCAAAGAAAAGAGATACTCCGGTCATATAAAGGGTTTCATAGGTAGCCTTCAGGATTTCCGGCCAGTATTCCACTTCTACACCACCTCCAGCTTCACCGAAAGCTCGTGCAAAATTTGCCGGACCTTGTCTCGTTTGCTTTCATCCCCGAAAATCTCTACCGCCAAAATTCCGTAGGGAACGTCTTTTAAATGTCCGATATTGCCGTAAAGGATACTTAACTCCACACCCGTTTCTTTGATTATCCTGGATACCACCGGCTCATTGGCGGTATTGCCGGCAAAGCGCAGCAAGAGCACTTCCCTGTCAGGTCTTCTGGTCCGGGCATGGGCTAAAACCTCTTCCGGTAATTCCTTGCTGATTACGGTGTTAACAAACTCTTTGGTAATGGGGTGCGAGGGATTTAAAAAGACATCGGTTACTACCCCTTCTTCTACCACCCGGCCGTTGTCCATTACCGCCACCCGGTCGCAGATTTCGGTAATCACCCGCATTTCATGGGTAATGATAACTATGGTAATCCCCAGCTTTTGGTTAATTTCTGCCAGTAACTTAAGAATTTGTCCCGTCGTTTGCGGGTCCAGAGCAGATGTGGGTTCATCACAGAGAAGAATCTTAGGGTTTGCAGCAATCGCCCGGGCAATTCCCACCCGTTGCTTTTGGCCCCCGGAAAGTTCTCTTGGATAACTATCCGCTTTATCCAAAAGCCCCACCAGCTCCAGGACTTCCATAACCCGCTTCTTTATCTGTTCCCTGGGATAGCCCCCTATCTCCAGGGGAAAAGCTACGTTCCCAAAAACGGTGCGGGAATCCAAGAGGTTAAAATGCTGAAAGATCATCCCGATTTTTTGCCGCAAATTTAGAAGTTCTTTACTTGATAGCCGTGTGATTTCCACGCCATCCACCCAAACTTCACCGGAAGTAGGCCGGACAAGCCCGTTTATTGCCCGCAGTAACGATGACTTTCCGGCGCCCGATAAGCCGATGATGCCAAAAATTTCACCTTTTTTTATTTCTAAACTGACATTATCCACCGCTTTTACCTTTCTTTTCCCCGGATACGTAATGTCCAGGTTTTTAATAATAATCACTGTTACCACCTCTTTTGCAAAAAAATAACCCCCTTCCGGTTAGAAGAGGGTTTTGCTCCTCCTCTTATCTCCCGGAATTTAATCCGCAGGAATTGGCACCATTGCCAAAAATATGGCCGGTTGCCGGGCTTCATTGGGCCAGTCCCTCCGCCACTCTTGATAAGAGGCGATCTATGTCATCGCCGCTATTTAGTTCGCATTAAACTGAATTTGATTTTAAATTCGAAACTACCACCTGTCAAGTCCCTCTGAAAAAGTTTTAATTTTTTAAATTTTCTACGCTGCCTCCCGTTTATTAAAAAGATATATTCCCAGAATTACTACCCCCATCAGGTAAAGAAGCGTATATCCGAGAAAGTACAAGCTCGGGGGGTTGGCACTGCCAAATAAGGTTAAAGGTCCGGCAAAGTTGCTAACTCCAGAAAAAATATACGACACCCCTTTGCGGTAAATAGCGTCGGTAGGAAGGATAATACTGGTTAAAAGGCCGATTTCTTGCAAAATTTTCGTTTGTCCGGGAAAGAAGCTTGCCACCTGCTCCATCATCCCTCCCACCAGCGAAGCCATATACAGGGTAAAAGCAAAAAAACCGTTAGCCGCCGGCGACAACCGCACCGACCCGGTCAACGTCACCGCCGTTAAAATAAGCGGCATTCCGCTTAAAATAAGTCCTGCAAACCAGACATTCTGTGGGATAAAACCGGTAATAACGTAAAACTCGGCTACCAGCGCCAATATTAAAATTATCGCCGCAATAATGCCCAAAAGACCGTAACCAATAAATTTTCCCAAAAATACCTCCCACTTTTTAACGGGACGTACCAGTAGCGGCTGTAAAAGCCACGCTTCTAATTCTCCTGAAATCGCCCCGACCGCACTAAATACCGCTATCACGTTTACTGCAAGGGAGGCGAAAAACAAGCCAAAGGAAAAGAAAAAATTTAAGAGAATATAATGCTGTAGCACCATATCAGGAGTAGGACTTTTATAAATTTTTAAATTATCGCTGATAAAATAAAGGCCGGTACCGAAAAGAATAAGGTAAACCACCGCTAAAATGACAATTACCAAAAGAGTTTTTCTGCGCACCGCTTCCCTTAAGGTATAACTAATTATCTGCCCCATTTTTGCCCTCCACCGCCTGGATAAATAATTCCTCGAGCGCCGCCTTAAACGGCCGAACCTCATAAATATTAGCTCCCCCGAGGACCAAATCCCGCATTATTGCCGGTACTTCTTCTTCGCTTACCCCCAAAAGCTTTAACCCATTTGGGGCTTCCCCGGTTTGATACCGGGATTTTAGTTTATTAAGAAGAGCTTCGGGAATTTCCCCGCGGATTAAAATCCCGCGTCCGGATAAAAGTTCCGCAAGTTTTCCCCGGGCTTTTATTTCCCCGCGGTTAATAATCGCTACACTATCGGCTACCATTTCCACCTCAGATAAAAGATGGCTGTTTAAAAATACCGCTACTCCTTGTCTTTTAAGGTCGGTGATAATTTCCCGGACTTCAATCCGGCCTACCGGATCCAGAGCCGAAGTTGGCTCATCCAAAAATAAAAGTTCCGGTTCCCCTAATAAGGCCACCGCCAGGGCCAGCCGCTGGCGCATCCCCTGGCTGTAGGTCTTAATTCTATTATCTTTCCGCTCCCAGAGTTTGGTCCGGGTTAAAACCTCTTCTATTCTTCTCTTTAACTTTTTCTCTGGAAGGTAGAGGAGTTTCCCGTGAAAGCGCAAAAGCTCTTCTGCCGTCATCCACTCCGGCAGGCGAATATTTTCCGGGAGATAGCCTACCTTACGACGGACATGCAAGTCTTCCGGGCTTTTCCCAAAAAGCCGTATCGTCCCCGAGGTAGGCTTTAATAAGCCCAGGGCAGTTTTCACAAAGGTACTTTTCCCGGCACCGTTTGGTCCTAAAAAAGCAAAGATTTCCCCGGGGGAAACCCCCAGAGAAATGTTCCGGCACCCTATTTCCCGGCCATAATATTTTGTTAAATCGACACTTTCTAATACCATGTTACCAGCTAAGCCCCCTTGCTACTTCTAAAAGGGTTTCTTTATCAAGAGAGCTTTCAATTACGGTAAGAATTCCCCCCTTTAAAAACACCAACACCCGATAGCTTCCACCCGATTGTTCAAGCATCTTTCCGGTTACACCGGCGATTTTAACATCTTCCACCGATGTTCCCTTGTAAACCGGTATCACCAGGGCGCTGTTTAAATCACCGGCAAGTCCTGCCAGAGAGCTTTTTAGGTCTCCGGGGATCCCCGGCAGCTCTAAGAGAACTTCGGCAATTTCTTCCGGCGTAATCCTGGCCCGGGTTTTTATTTCCGGTACTGCCTGACGGGTAATGCTAAGAAAACCACCATTATTACCGCCACCTGTCAGGTTGTAATTGGCCCGGTAACCAGGGTTTACGCTGATGTTAAACTCTTTTCCCTCCAGGGTTTCCGGAAATAGCTTCTTGGCTCCCAAAAACTTCAGCTGCCTGTTCATCTCCTTAACATTAACTTTCACTGTTAATTTAAATCCTTCCCCTTGGTATAAATTATTCAATTGCGCATATTTTTCCAAAGTTGAAGGTAAATTTTCCGGAACGGGATTTAAAGAAGCCGGAATATTTTTAATATCATTGAGAGCCAAATCCCGCGGTTTTAAAGTCACCTCTCTTTTAACCTCGATAAGTCCTTCTATTTTGCTTTCCCCCACCTTATTAAAAATATCGGAAAGTTTCTCCAGGTCCGCCGCATTAACCGAGACTACTTCGACCTTTTCAGCCCGGAAAAAGGTGTAAAGTTCATCGGCTATCGCTGGCGCCCCGATCAGGATTAAAGCGGCCGCCGCTACCGCTGCCACCCGGGGTAAAATTGCATTTTGCCAGAATTTTCTCCTAAGGCTTGGCGCTTTAGCCTTTTCGCCGTCAGTCAAAAGCGAAAGCTTTGTCGCGGTAAATTTTCTGGTGGCTTTAATTTCGTTTAACTTTTCCCGGCACTTTACGCACTCTTCAAGGTGTTCCTCTACCTTCCTCATTTCCCCTAAATTTAGCTCATCATCCACATAAGCCATTAAAATCCCCTCATCCAAACAACGGCCCTTCAAATTACTCACCTCCGGATAATTTTAAATAACTTTTTTTAAACCGGGCCTGCGCCCGGCAGAGTTTCTGGCCCACCGAGCTTTCCTTAATCCCTAATTTTTGGGCTATCTCCTTGTATTTATAGCCCTTCTCCCGTAAAAGTAATAGTTTTTGTTCTTCTTCGGTAAGGGTTGCCAGAGCTTCTTTCACCAGTTCCACCTCATCAATAAAATCAATTCCGGAAATTTTCGCTCCTTCTAAAAGCGGAATCTCCCGGGCACTCCTGAGATAATCATAGGCAAGATTTTCTCCCACTTTAAAAAGCCAACCGACAGGATTATTTATACTGCTTATATCTTCCCGGAGGAGCCTGGCAAAACACTCCTGAGCCAGTTCTTCGGCTATATCTACCCTTTTTACAATACTATTAATCCTGAAGGTAAGTTTGGTATACATTTCTTTATAAAGGGTTTCAACTATACTGGGCTCCACTCTCTCCCTCCTTTACCGCTTTTTCTACCTCTAAGACGATTTTAACCCCTAATTTGTGACAGCCAAAGAAATATTTTCTCCGTTAATCTGCAATAAACACGAAACACTTTGGTAACAATTAGGTTTTATAATAAACTTAAAAGGAGGCGATATTAATGATGTGGAGATTTTTCCCGGGATTTGGCTACGGTTACGGTTATTACCCCGGCAGTTTACTAATAAACCTGCTTTTGTTTTTAGCTGTTATAGTGGTAGCAGCCCTGATTTTCCGCCGGTTTGGCATCTTTTTTCCCATGGGCGGCTGCGGCCATCATGTTTCCCATACAAACCACCGCTCTTCGGCAGAAGAAATTTTAAGAGAGCGGTACGCTCGCGGGGAAATAACCAGGGAAGATTATTTAAAAGCTTTAGAAGATCTTAAAAAATAAGGGGTGATAACGATGATGTGGTACTTCTGGGATCGGCTAACTCCATGGAACATGCTTGGAGGTATCTTTATGATGATCTTAATGTTTCTCTTTTGGGCGGTAGTGATTTATTTCATCTTCAAACTTCTTACCCGAAACGATATTATAAATAAAGTTACCTCCGGAAAATCTCCGGAAGAACTTTTAAAGGAAAGATACGCCCGGGGAGAAATAACCAAAGAACAATACGAAGAAATGCTTCAAGATTTACGAAAATAGCGGGTGATTGTCATGTTTTGGTATTGCTGGAATCAAGCTTTTGGACCCTGGAATTTGATAGGAGGTTTTATTATGATGATCTTCGGCTTGCTTTTCTTAGCTTTGATTATTTACATCGCCTTTCAACTATTAGCTAAAAACAACGGAATTACTAAATTAAGTATAACCAAATCACCAGAAGATTTGTTAAAAGAGCGGTATGCCAAGGGTGAAATTAGCAAAGAAAAATACGAAGAAATGTTGCACGACTTACGAAAATAGCGGGAAACCCCCGCTATTTTTTTATGGAAAAAATAAATTAAAATATTAAAATATAGACAAAAGCTAAAAATAGCCAACACCGGGATAAGTTTTTTTTAATCCACCTTCTAACTTCAATCTTCCAACTTCCAAAAAGCCACCACTAAAGGAGGTCCAAGATGGACAACCTGACCCACGGACTTATTGGTTATGCCCTGGCCAAAGCCGTTTTGCCGGCAGGTACTGACCCAGCTTTAGCCAAAGCAATAACTATTGCTTCTGTACTGGCTTCCGAAGCGCCGGACATAGACTTTGTCACCCGGGCTTTCGGCCCTTTAAAATATTTTGAATACCACCGTACCCTGACCCATGCCCCCTGGGGAGTAGCGACCTTATCTTTGCTGGCAGCCGTTATTGCCTACTTTTTAAACCCCAAAGCAAATTTTGGCTATCTCTTTGGTATGGCCCTCGTTTCCGGCTTTATTCATGTAGGCATGGATTTACTTACTTCCTACGGGACAGCATTGTTCTGGCCTCTATCAAAAAAGCTCTACTCCTACGATATTTTAATGATTATCGATCTGTATATATTGTTAATATTTGCCGGCGGTTTTCTTTTCTTCTGGCTGGGAAAGTCACCCCAGAAAGTATTTCTCACCACGCTTTTAATACTTCTTCTTTATATCGGTGCCCGCTGGCAAATCCAGCACCATCTCTGGCAAAAGGTAGCTTTTCTCTACCCTGAAGCAAAAATAACCGTTTATCCCGATCCCCTCGACTTTTTCTCCTGGCGTTATATCGCCCAGGAGGGCAAAACAATCCATCAAGGAGAAGCTAAATTTTTAAGCGGTAAAATAATTGAAACAAAAACCCTTGAATCCTCTGAAATCCCAGAAGAATCAAGGGTTGCCCTTTCCACTCCCGAAGCAAAAGCATTTTTAAATTTTGCCAAATTTACTTACGTTAAAGTTAAAGATACACCCGAGGGAAGAAAAATTTATCTTTTAGAACCCCGTTACCATTTTCGCGGGCATTATGTATTTGGAGTATTAATTGAACTTGACAGGCAAAACAAAGTAGTTAAAACTTATTTAAACCAGTCTTTAGCTGACTAACCCCTTACGACAAAATAGATAAACACTAAATATAAAAGACCATTTATCAGTAAAAGCCTGGCTGATAGTTTCTTTTGCCACCGGTACCCGAGGTAAGCCAGCAAACCTGCCGTTAATGCCAGTATTCCCGATAGCCCGGCATAAAAATCCAGGTGCCAGTCGGAAAACACGATACCAAAAGCGGGAATTAAAGTGCTCTGGAAAACCATTGCGCCGGTAATATTTCCAAGAGCATAGGTATCTTTTTGGTCCCGAATCCAGATTATTGAGTTAAACTTTTCCGGAAGTTCGGTGGCAATAGGAGCAATTACCAGTGACAGTACCAGCGGTGGAATCCCTGCAGCTTTCGCTGCCGTTTCAATCCCTTTCACAAATTCATCGGCTCCCAATACAATCATTGTTAATGCCACCAGCACCTGAGCAATAATCGCCAGGGTGGGTGGGTCATCATGACGGGGAGCAAAATAACACCGGTCCAACTCGTGACAGTTTTCCTCACCGGCAGGGGCAGTTATTGTTATCTTTAAATAATAGGCATAAGCTCCCACCAATACAAGAGCCACTATGACTTTGCCGGCATAAGGTAAAAAAGAGGCCAAGAGAGCTAAAGCATAAAAAGGTAAAAAGAACGTTAAATCCCGTTTAAACACCTCACCGTTTACCGCAAGTTCCCGGCGGTTTTCCCTTCTTTTAAAGGCAAGGGCTGATAACCCCGCTAAAAACATTGCTATAGTACTTAACATAAACGGTGCCCCTAAAATAGCCCCCACCCCGATGGCATGGGCATCGGCACCGGTTCCAAAGAGAATGGCTATAATGGGTATCATCGTTTCCGGTAGGGCCGTTCCCACCGCCGCCAGGACACTTCCTACCGTGCCTTCATTTAAATTAAACTTTTTTCCAAGCCATTCCACGCCATTGGTGAATAAAACCGCTCCCCCTAAAATAAACAGCAAGCTGCCAAAAAGTAAGATTACAGTCATCCGTCCCACCTCTTTCTCTAACAATTTTTAGTTTACAAAAAAATAAGACCTTTATACCTAAAAAATAACTTCTTAGGTACAAAGGTCTTGCCTTTCGTGAAAGAACCGGGCTCTTCGCCGGGTTTGTCGGCTCTTTCTCCCGGAAAACCGGGCGGCTACTCCCCTTTGCGACATTTAATTACTTTTTTGCGACATTTAATCACTTTTTATTATAGTAATTCTACCTTATTTTGACAAGTCCTTTAGATTCGGTAATTCTTTTCCCTGTAGATGCGATACCGTAAAAGCTCCGCTATTTCTGCGCCCGCCGCCACTATCAATCCACCGTTTTTCCTCGCCTTCATAATTTTTTGATAATTTGTTATAATATTATTAACACTCCTCAAGAGGTGGTTAATCATGTCTTTTGTTTCCTATATCCGCCAACCCCGGGCGGCTATGCAAAAGCTGTTACTTTATCCCGGAAGCAAAAAAGCATTTTATAATTATTTTATAGCATCCTTTCTCTTACTAATTGGCCTTATGTTTTTCCCCTTTTCCCAGAGTTCAGACTACTTCTACCAAGTTCTTTCTTTTAAACAGCCAGCAATAATTTTAACTTTTTTAGGTATCTTTATCTTATTTTTTTCTCTTATAGGTATAGTTAATCTTATCGTAGCTTACCTTACCGCCCTTATTGTCAGCAAAAATATTACAAAAATCGATCAGGACTTACTGTTTCAGCGGTTTTTACTGGGTTATTCGGAACTTATCTTGTTTTCTGCCTTACCCCAGGGATTGGCCTGGCTCAATCTGTTTAAATTAGATCTTATTTTTGCCGTATTAACCTGGGCCGCCCAACTATACGCCCTTTATCTTGCTTATCTCATGATAACTACCGCCATTAATTTGTTTAAATAAAGCCGGGGTCTACCCCCGGCTTAACACTTTCTTTTTCACATTTTCGTAATCCTTACGGTGAACGTATTTCATTCCCGACTCATCTAAACTTGCTACCCGAAACCAGCCGCTGGCAATTAAAATTTTAAGACGTGCCATGCTGATTTTTAAGTTTACGGCAACCTCGTTTAACGACAAAATTTCATCATTATCAATAAATCTTTTTAAAACCTCCGGCTTGGGCTTAAAATTCTGGCAAAAACTTCCTTCCGGCAATACCGCAAATTTCTCTATATCGAAATCCGGATCAAAAAACTCATCGGTTTCATCAAATAAACCGTAAACTTCCCGGCAAAGACCGATGGTTTTTGCGGAAACGGTAGTTAAATCCTCCCCCTGATACGAGTAAAACGTCATCTTACTTAAGAAATCCTCTCTTACTTCTACCGGCATCTCCCGTTCAAAATGAATGCAGTTTTTACAGGAAAAAGCCCGTTTTTTTGGCAGGTCTCTCCTTGTTGGCCGCCGGTACTCCTGATAAAACTTCCCTAAACCGTCATTAATATATTCGGCTAAAAGGTGAGCGTTATCGAGATATAGTTCTTCATCCTCTACCAGATGTTCATACACCGCTCCTTCTTGAGGCTCGAAAATTTCAATCACCCTGCCGTTAAATTTGCCTTTTTCCTTTAAGTTCTTCAACCACTGAAGAAAATTTTGCGCTTCCCGCTCATCATCAAAAAGGAGTAAGAACTCGCGCAGAGGAAAATAATTTTTCAATAATTTCTCCTCCTTTAACAAAAATAAAACCATTGATTATCATTTTATTGTACTATTATATTCTTCAACTGTCAATTATTGCTTGACTTTTAAAATTTCATCCTTGCCAAAGGCAAAATGTCCTGACTCGTACCCTTTACCCTCCACATTTATAATAACTCCTTCAACGCCAAAGTTCCGACCGTAAGTATTAACGATGCTGTCAATTTTTAAAGCTTCATAAGCTGATCCGGCATTTAATTCCGTAACTAATTCCCTGGAAAAGTTTAACCTGAGAGTTTGTCCCTCCAGGACAAAGTTTAAAAGACGGACGTTTGCCCCCAGTACTTTGTATTTATTTTCTTTGAGAATTTCAGTTATTCTTTCCGCCAATCCTTCCCCGGTTTTAAATTTCTCGGTTCGATCGTCGGTTAAAAGTTTTTCAATATCCGGCGCAGGATAATAAATCGTAATTTTTTTTACCGGTAAATTGCCATCTTTTTCACCATTACCGTATTTTAAAAGATTATCTTCCATTACCGCATCGCCGCCAAAGATAAATACCTGCTTTACCAGCCCAACCCCCTTGGCAAAATACCTTTCAACAGTGTTGTTTTTAGACTTACCCACCACTTTAATGCAGGTAAACTCTCCCGCCGGAACTTTTACCTTCTCCTTAAGGCTTTCAATCGTCCAGGTAGCGTCACTCCCCTGCCAGGTTGTTCCAACTTTTAGAGGAGCTTTTAAGTAATACTCCCCTTCCTGCCCGGCAATATCCAAGTAATTAATTCGCCAGTAACTTTCTTCTTTAGTATAGACAAGCTTTACCCCGTCCTCCTGCACAGTAAAAATCTTGGCCAAGGTAGTCCCGCCGTTTTGCTGCGAAAGTTGCACCTTTTTACCTTCAATAAATTCCGTGTCCACCCTTCCCCCGGCAAACTCGTTTCCTATTCCTTCATACTCCCAGTAGAAGTTTGGAGCAACCGGAAAGTAATCGGCTATCTTAAGCTCTTCCGCCGGTTTTTCTTGCGAAACGGATGTACCTTTTTCCGGAATTTTTTTAGTACACGCAGTTGCAAAAAAAAGCAGCAAAAGCAGTAACGTACTAACCAACCCCACCTTTTTCATAGTAAAGCCTCCTTTTTCGTAATAAAAAACAAAAAAATCCTGTATTGCTACAGGATTAAGTTTGCCCTAATATCTGGCTAAAATGTATCTTTCCGGTTTTTGTCCGGGGAATTTGTTCTAAAAGGATTACGTTATTGGCCGGTACCGGCTGCTCCGCCAACTTGTTGGCAAACTCCACAAATTTAGCTTTGTCAAACCCGTTTTCCGGTACAATAAAGATTTTTAGTTCATCGTCCACCAGTAAAACGGCAATATCTTTAATCCCCGGAAAATCATCCAGGTATCCTTCTAACTCCCGATAGGGAATGATATTTTTGGTAACCTGAAAGAATTTCTTTAGATAATATTCAAAAGTATTTCGGGTCTGGCGCAATTTTTCATCCAGGCGTTTTGCTTCCGCTTCATTTTCTACAATATGAAAAACCGCATACGGGCAAGTTTTTAAACATTCACCGCAAAAATTGCATAATTCTTTATTAACACTAATTTTTCGGGTTTCGGCATTATATGTTATCGCCCCGGTTGGGCAGCATTCCGCAGCTTTACAGCTTGGTTCATGCTGGCAGGCATCGTAATCAACGTATAAAAACATTGTTTCTCTCCCCCTATTTTAGACTCCAATGTCAAAATAATATTGCTTTAGTGAAAAGTTTATTTAAATTTATTATATGCAAATTTCCCAAAAAAATAAAGGGATAACAGAATTATTTTTTGAAAATTTTTATTTTTTTGTTTAAAAAACAGAAACATTTTTCTAAAGAAGAATTTGTATTACATCTCCGTCTTTAAGCTCATCGGTAAACCCGGCTTCGCGGTCATTTAATAAGATTTTCAAGGAACTAACCTTCGGTGGAATTTCTTCCAAGTAGGGTAATACATCGGCTAAAATGTAGCTTGATTTTCCGTCAAGTTTCACCGTCCTGCCGTTTAAGGTAATTTTTATTGCTAAAGAATCATTATTCGGAAAAAAGGCCTCTTCCCCTAAAACTACCTCATCTCCCGGAAAAAAGCGGTACTCTAAATCTACTTCCCTTCCGTTTACTAAAATTTTTCCGGTTTGAGCAAACAATGTCCCCACCGTTTCCCGGGAACAGATAATAAGGTTATCTCCTTCTTTAATCAAATAATCGTCGGCTAAAACCTCATTATTTAAGGTTACCAAGGGATTTAGAGCTATCTCTTCTCCATTTACTTTAATGACAATACTTCTATACTCGTTTAAAAGGTCTTTTACCGTAAGCTTTGCATCACCACCATCCCGGGCTGGTACAAATTTTATGGAATCTCCAGCCCCAACGGCTGTTTTTAAGGATGCAGTTTGTCCATTCACATAAATTTCACAAACCCGGGGTAATTCTCCTTTTACTTCTCGCCTCTTCCCGTTAAGATAAAACATTAAGCTTTTTCCTTCCTGGCCAAAGATTTCTGCCGGTGTTATTCCGGAAAGCTTTAATACCTCGCCGACATTTAAATTTTGTCGATGTAAAAGCCGAACCTCCCTCCCGTTTAAAAAGACGGTAATAAAACCGTGATCGTATTTTTTCAGTGCAGTTAGCAGTATGCCAAGAACCGTAACCCCTTCGGGTCCCTTTAGCCTTTCCGGTATCGTTAAAAATTTTTGCTCCCTTAAGTCACATCCTTTAACCGCCACCCGGCTAACGTCAAGCCCTAAAAGCTCGGAAAGCTTTTTGGCAATGCCGGGAGTCTTCGCTCCTCCTCCCACTAAAAATACCGCTTTGGGAGTCCCTCCGTTAAGCCGTCTAATTTCTTCGGCTACTTTACCCGCTATCCGCTCCACCGTCGGCTCAATTCTGGAAATTATTTCTTCCGCCGGTAATTTAACCTCCTGTCCCAGAATATCGTAAAAGGTTATCTCTTTGTTTAAAGCCAATTGCTTTTTGATATTTTCCGCATCGGGAAAATCCACGAGAAACTGCCGCATAATTTCTTCGGTTACCTCATCGCCCGCTTCCGGTACCATCCCGTAAGCTACCGCCGCACCATCCCGGGCAATAGCAATATCCGAAGTACCGGCCCCAATATCCACCAGGGCTATATTGAGTAACCTCAGGCTTTCAGGAACGGTAGCCGCTATGGCCGCGATAGGCTCCAGGGTTAGGCTTAACGGTTCTAACCCCGACCGTATAAGAACCGCTTGCAGGCTGGCAGTAACCGTTTCCGGCAAAAATGTGGCCACCAGCTCAACGCTCATCTTTTTCCCCCGGTGTCCTTCCAGTGCTTTAAAAGGATAGCCGTCTAAATAATAATTAATGATGCTGTAACCCACCAGTTCGTATCTTACATCCCCTTGATTGCCAAGAGCTTCGGTTGCCGCTTCCAAAGCCTGGCTTTCCAATTCAAAAACCTGCCGGGCGCTCACCTCGCCCCCGGCAATTTCTTTTTCGGCATAAGCGGTGGCAGTATAAAGGGCTCGTCCGGCCGCTGCTATCGCCGCTTTGGTAAGTTTTATTCCGAGCTCTTTTTCTAACTCTTCCTTGATTTCCGTTACAACCCCCGCTACTTTAGCTATATCGTGAATTTGCCCGTCTAACATGGAGCGTTCGTTATGCTCCCGCAGTGTTTCTTTTAAAATTTTTATTTTTCCATCTTCCAAAACTTCCGCAACAACCCCGATAACCGTCCGCGTTCCTATATCTAAAGCAAAAATTATATTTTTTTCATCCATACCAATCCCGCCCGTATTTTTTTTATACCTTATTATTCGCTATTTTTCGGTATTCTCCTTTAAGAATTAACGTTTATTAAACTTTCTTCGCATATAATCTATTGCCTCTCCGCTATTCCTTATCTCACCCCGGGCCCAGGCTTTTAAAAGATAATTTTTAATGTACCCCACCGCAGGAGATTCGGGAAGATTTAAAGTTTTCATAATCTCTTTTCCCGATAGCCCTTCCTTAAATTCCAGGTATCCGTAATAAAAATTTATTAACCCCCTTAAAAATTCTAAATCGTCCCGGGCTTTTTCCCCTTTATCCGCAAGATACAGAAGAATTAACTCTAAAAACAAATCTCCGGTATCGTGTACGAGCCGTAAAATTGCCTCACCGCTTACTTTTGCCGCCGTTTTTAGAGATAAAAGCCGCATGTGGTTTTGAATTAAAACAGTTAAAACCCTTTTTTCCCGGTGGGAAAAGTTAAGATAATCAAGAAAAGGTTTAAGCCTGTTTACACTTTCCTTTTCATGGCCAAAAAAGCGGGTTCGCCCCTCTTTGTCATAAGATAATGTCCCGGGTTTACCGATATCGTGAAAAAACGCCACCATTTTTAAAAGATACGGCGGATAATCGCTCCTGATCCCCAAAGGGTTATCTTCCAAAAGCTCTTCCATTCGACTTAACGTATCTATTAAATGCCGGTAAACCGTCTCTGAGTGGTGATAATTTTGGTAAAGTTCATATCCTTCCTTCAATCCAAGATTAAACACCTCGAAAAACCCCGTATGAAACAGCATATCTACCGTTGGTGCGGCGGGTTTTAAAGTGAAAATTTTTTTATGCTCCTCCGCTACCCGCTCCCCGGGCATTTTCTTTATATATTGTATATATTGTTTAAATACAACCATTGTTTCCTGCTCTACGGCAAAACCAAGCTCTCCCGCCAGGCGTATTCCCCGTAAAATTCGTACCGGGTCTTCTAAGATGTTTTCCGCACTAATCATCCGGATAATCCTGGCCTGTAAATCGTTTCTACCTCCGAAAAGGTCGATAACCTCTCGGGGAAATTCACCGTTAACCGGCAAAGCCAGGGCATTTACCGTAAAATCCCGGCGTCTTAGGTCTTCTTCCAAGCTTTCCCCAAAAACCGGCAGAATATCCACCTGGTAAGTTTCGTTACCATCCTTAAAGACCAGCCGGTAAATTAAAAGTTCTTCCTTTAGAGGAAAAAAGTTTCCCCCAAAAGCTTTTAAAAGTTTCTCGCCCACTTCCCGCGGCTCTTTTAAAGTAGCCAGGTCTACGTCTTTGACCGGGCGGGAAAGCAGCATATCCCGTACACTACCGCCCACAAAGTAAGTTTTGGAGTCTTTGATGACTTCTCTTACCTTTTGTAAAATATCCATTTAAGTCGCCTCTACTTTCTTCTCTTTTCGGAATCCTCAAAGCTTTGTCCTTTCAATAAATTGTCGAAGTATGGTATAATTACGTCGGTTTTAAATTATTCTAATTATTTTTATCAACGGGGGTTGGTAAGTGATGTATGAGATAGATTTAACCGACGTCGTTATAGCTTTAACCAAAGCTTTAGAATTTACCAATGAAGACCTGGGATATCACCACGAACGGGTTGCCTACATAGCCGCTTCGATCGGGAAAAAACTCAATCTTTCGGAAAAAGATTATGAAACTTTGTTTTGGGCTGCCTACTTACACGATTTGGGCGCCGGAGCAAAATTAGTCGACAGGGAAATTCATAATTTAGATAAATACGACACCGCCCATGCCAATTTTGGCTATGAACTATTAAAAGATGTACCGTTTTTTACCGAAGTAGCCCAGGTAATAAAACATCACCATACCAAATATATTAATTTTACTTCCGCTGAAAAAAATTCCCCCCTTGCTTTCTTAAGCCAAATTATCTTTGCTGCCGACCAGGTAGATTTATATTTAAAACCAAACAAACTTGCCCTTTTACAACGAAATGAAATTGAGCGGTTTTTCAGGAAAAATGTTCAAATCCTCTTTAATGAAGATATAGTTGAAGCTTTTTTGGATTTATCTCAAAAAGAAAGTTTCTGGCTTGACCTTACTACATATTATATTGAAGATAGATTAAAGACCTTAAGACCAAAAACCAAAATTTTAGCCGGTGAACAGGGGCTAAAGCTTTTAACCGTGCCTTTTGCCCGGATTATCGACGCGAAAAGTCCTTTTACGGAAAGACATTCTTTAAAAGTTGCAGCTCTAAGCGGCCAGCTTGCCGAAATTGCCGGCCTTCCCGGGCAAAAATCTTTAATTGAAATCGCCGGTCTCCTGCACGATATCGGAAAACTTTCCGTTTCCAATAAGATTTTAGAAAAAAACGGCCCGCTAAACGATGAAGAGTATGCACTAATTAAAACCCATCCTTATTATACCTATTACCTGCTAATACAAGTCACAGGTTTTGAAAAAGTCGCCCAGTGGGCCGGTTACCACCATGAACAGCCCAACGGCCAGGGTTATCCTTTTAAGCTTACCAAAGACCAGCTTGACCTTCCTTCCCGCATTCTGGCGGTAGCCGATAAATGGGTCGCTTTAAGGGAAAACCGGCCTTACCGGGATGCTTTAAGTATTGAAAATGCTCTCGATATCTTGGAAAACATGGCCCAAAAGGAAATAGTAGACCCTGAGGTAGTAAAGCTTTTAAAAGAAAATATCGATTATCTGGAAAAATCTCAGGAAGAAGAAATTGGTCAGATTACCGGGAAAACTAACGAACCGCTCCTTAGCTAAGGAGCAATTTCCCCTGCCCAAAACAAATGCCCTCTATCGGAAATTTTGGTAGAGGGCATTTTTGTTAAAAGCATTTTGACAAAAATTAACCTTTTCCTGCAATATTTAAAAAAAATTTTACTTAATTTTTAAGAAAACCGGTAATGTCCGACAATATTAAACGACCGCCGGATAACATCGGTGCAAGCTTCTTTTTCGCCCCTTTAAACCCCGTCATGATTTAAATACCTTTCTTTAAACTCAACAAAGCTAAGCTTTTCTTTTATTTCTCCCCGGTCCATTACCAGAATTTCATCCATCTTTTCTAAACCCCTCAAACGGTGGGTTATATAAACAAGGGTTTTATCCCCCGCTACTTCCCAAATATTATCTAAAATCTCTTTTTCCGTTATACTATCAAGGCCGGTAGTTGGCTCATCTAAAAGCCAGATAGGAGCATTTTTTAAAAGCAACCGGGCTATTAAAAGCCTCTGGCGCTCCCCGCCCGACAAACGTTCCCCCCGCTCTCCTACTTCAAAGGAAAGCTTTAAATGAGAAAGCCTAACTTTTTCGAGTACCGCCAAAAGCTCTTCTTCCTTAGCTTCAGGTTTGGCAATCCGTAAATTTTCCTCAAGAGTAGCGTTAAAAATAAAGCTTTCCTGGCTTACCACCCCAAAAAGGGTCCGCACCGCTTCCGGAGAAAAGGTCTTAAGTTCTTCACCCCCGAGGAAAATTTCCCCTTCATAATCATAAAAGCGCAAAAGAAGCTTTAAAATACTGCTTTTCCCTGAGCCGCTGGGACCCACCACGGCTATCTTTTGCCCTTCCTTTAGAAAAAAGCTCACTTCTTTTAAGGAAGGCTCAACATTTCCCGGGTAAATTAACGTCACCTTTTTAAACTCTAAAGAAAAGTCGCCGGGTAAATCAGTCCGCCCGGCTCCCTCAATAACCTGCGGTGGCTCGTTTAATATGGAAAAAATCCTTCTGGCACTTTCCTTGCTTTCCTCCCAGTACTGCCGGGCCGCAGCTGCCGGTAAAACCGCTTCAAAAGAAGTTTGCACCACTAAAACCACAAGAGCAATAAGCACTCCGGAAAGTTTTCCCTGGGAACTTAAGTAGACTGCCAGAACTAACGCTAAAAAGCCGGAAAAATGACTTAAAAAGAAAACAGTGCTCTCCGAGAAAGCAGTTAAATTTGCCGCCATCTTACGTAAAGCTATAAGTTTTTGGGAAAGCTTTTGGACCCCTAAAACCTTTTCCTCCAAACTATTGTTGGTTTTTAAATCAATATACCCGAGGATTAGTTCCCCAATGCCGTCGGCTAAAAAAGCCCGCTCCGTGCGAAGTTTTTGGG
The DNA here is from genome assembly GCF_000427565.1 of Carboxydothermus ferrireducens DSM 11255. Lineage (NCBI taxonomy): Bacteria > Bacillati > Bacillota > Clostridia > Thermoanaerobacterales > Thermoanaerobacteraceae > Carboxydothermus > Carboxydothermus ferrireducens. The sequence continues at coordinate 60,227 of NZ_ATYG01000003.1, read as the reverse complement.
TAAACTCCAAGCGCTTCTTTCCCAGAAGGGCGGGTAAAAAAATGGTTGCAATTATAAATCCTGAAAAGAGGAGTAAGGAAAACCAAAAAGAAAATCTCCATAAAAAAATCCCAACTAAAATTAAAACGCACAATATCACAAGGTACGGATAAACCGCCCGTAAGAAAAAGTTTTGCAAGCTTTCCACATCCGCCACCATCCGGGACAGTAAATCGGTGCTGCGGGCTTTTTGGAAAATTGCCGGAGCTTTGGGTTCTATTTTTTCGTAAAAAAACTTACGGATTTCGGCTAAAAAATTAAAAGTGGTCTTATGGGAAAAATACCGTTCCAAATACCGAAAGACCGCTCGGGAAAGTCCGAAAAATCTCACGCCCACAATGGTCAGGGTCAAAGTATACGCCCAGGGCTTAAGCGCTGCTTTGGAAATAAGATAAGCTGATGTGGCAAATAAGCCAACACTGCTTACCACGGTAAGAGTCCCGAGAAATACCGCTAAACAAACTCCCCTAATATCGTTTTGTAAAATTTTAAATAATTGTTTCATACTTCCCCCCGGTAAGCCGTAATTAATTGCCGGTATAATTCATTTTCCGCTAAAAGCTGTTCGTGCCTTCCCATACCTCGGATCTCTCCCCGGTCTATCAAAATGATTTTATCCGCCCGGTAGAGGCTCGAAAGGCGATGGGCTATGATGATTACCGTCCGGTTTTGGAAAAGCTCATCAAAGGCTTTGTCCAAAAGTTTTTCGGTATGATCATCAAGACCTGCGGTTGGCTCATCTAAAATTACAATTTTTGCGTCTTTTAAAAACACCCGGGCTAAAGCAATTCGCTGGCGTTCGCCCCCGGATAACCCCCGCCCTCCTTCGCCAACCTTGGTGTCATAACCCTGCGGGAGTTCGGCAATAAATTGATGGGCCCCGGCTAAAGTCGCCGCCCGTTTAATTTCTTCGCCCTTTGCTCCTTTTTTCCCAAGGGCAATATTTTCCGCTATACTTCCCGGAAAAATAAAGGGCGTCTGATGAAGATAACCCACCTGGTCATACCAGTCTTTTTCCTTAAGTTCCCAGAGGGGAACCCCATTTATTAATATTTCTCCTTCTGCCGGTCGCATAAGCCCCAGCAAAAGCTTTACCAGGGTAGACTTACCAGCCCCGCTGGGTCCAACAATCGCAACCTTTTCCAAAGGCTTTATCGTAAGATTAATATTTTTGAGAACTTCTTTCCCCGGTATATAACTATGACTTACCTGTTTAAGGATAATTTCCGGTGGAGAAATAAAGGTAATAGACCGCTTATTTAAAAAGACCCGGCTTTCTTTTTCCTCTATTATTGTCCACAGTTTTTGCGAAAACGCTATCGCCGTTCTGCCAGCATGAAAACTGCTTCCAAGATTCCTCAAAGGTAAATAAAGTTCCGGTGCTAACAGTAACACAAAAAACGCCTGTAAAAACTCCATTTTTCCGTATAAAAGCCTTAACCCCACTTCTACCGCCACCATCGCGGTGCTGATGGTAGCTAAAACTTCCAGGGCAAGGGCTGAAAGAAAAGCAACCCTTAAAACCTCCATGGTGGCATCCCGAAACATTAAACCGCTTTTTTTAAGCTCATTAACCTGCTCTTTACTCCGGCCAAAGGCCTTTAAGTCCGCTATCCCCTGTAAAAGCTCGAAAAACTTACCGCTCAAGCGGGATAAAGTTGTCCACTGCCTCTGGGCTAATTTCTCGGCAAAACTTCCAATCAGCATCATGAAAACGGGAATTAACGGAGCGGTTAGCAGCATAATTATTCCGGAAATAAGGTCTAAAGCTAAAACCACTACCAAAATCATCAAAGGTATGATCCCGGCACTTATTAGTTGCGGAAGATACCGGGCATAGTAAACCTCGAGATTTTCTACCCCTTCTAAACTCAGAGTTAAAAGCTCTCCCGTTTTTTCCGGCAGTAAAACTTTTGTCCCTAATGCTGCTATTTTTCCCAAAAGCACATTCCGTATTTCGCCGGTAACTTTAGAAGCAAGATTGGCCCCTACCTTTTCTCCAAAATAACCGGAACTGATCCTTAACGTAATGATAATAAATAATGCCAGGAAAAAAGGCCAAAGTTCCCCAAGCCCTTTTTTAGCTAAAAAGGCCCCGTTGATGATATACGCTATTAAATAAGCCTGGGCAATAATCGCACCGCTGCTTATAAACGACGTTAAAGCGATTTTAACTAAATACCCTTTATATTTTAGCGCTTCTTGATTTAATCTTTTTTCTATCATAGCTACCCTCGGTTTTTTCTTTAAATTTTACCATAATAAAGGAAAAGCGGCAGCTTTACAGCTACCGCAATATTTTTAATATCCGTTCCGCTCCGGTGAAGCTTTACCCCGAAACACCCGGTAAGTATAGATAGTGTATAAAAGGACGATCGGTACCCCGATTAACGCGACAAAGAGCATTACCTTTAAAGTTAAGGGCGAGGAGGAAGCATTATAAATAGTAAGATTTTTGGCCGGATCAGTAGCAATTACCCAGTTGGGATAAAGCCCCGCCGCCACGGTTAAAATCATCGTGGCAAAAGCTATAGATGAGGCGGTAAACACCTTCTGGTAAGCGTTTTTCCGCACCCAGCCCGGGATAAGGATAAGGGATACTAAGGTTATAAGCGGTAAAACATATAAAAGGGGCAATTTTTGATAATTTTCCCACAAATGCGGTGCTGCCATTTTGCTGTAAATCCCGCCAATTAGCCACAGTACCAGTAAAATCACGGCAAAATTTTTGCTGAGTTCCCGAGCTCGTTTTTGCTGGTCCCCTTCGGTTTTTAACGCTGCATAGGCCGCCCCCTGCAGCAGGAAGGCAAAAAGCCCAACAATACCAAAGCACAGGGCAAAAGGTTTTAAAAGGCCAAAAAAGGTACCGGCGTAATTTTGCTCGGCATCTAAAGGTATACCGTAAACCACATTGCCTACCGCCACTCCAAAAAGAAGGGCCGGTAAGAAACTCCCCAGGAAAAATAAGCCGCCCATCAGCTTTTGCAGTCCCGGAGTATCTACTTTAAAGTAGTACTCCACCGCTACCGCCCGGAAAATCAACGCAAACAGTACCAGCATCATCGCCAGGTAAAAACCGCTGAACACCGACGCATAAACCAGAGGAAAAGCGGCAAAAAGCGCTCCACCGCCGGTTAAAAGCCAAACTTCGTTGCCATCCCACACCGGGCCAATGGCATTGATTAAAATTTTTCTTTCCTTATCGGTTTTCCCAAGGACGTAAAATAAACTACCCACGCCCAGATCAAAGCCGTCCAAGAGGGCATAGCCGATAATCAATACCCCCACCAGCAAAAACCAGACGGTATTTAAATCCACCCTACGCCACCTCCCTTTCCGCTACACCCAAAGCATTTTCATTATGGGTCTTAACGGTCCGCACCATCAGGTAAAGCATCAAACCGCCCAGGAAAAGGTACACAGCTATGAATAATAAATTGGTCAACACTAACTGCCCTGGGTCAAGCTTCGAGACCGCATCGGAAGTTTTTAAAAGACCGTAAACAATCCAGGGCTGACGCCCGACCTCGGCGGTTATCCACCCCAATTCATTGGCAATATAGGGAAGGGGAATAAAGTAAAGGAGGAGTTTTAAAAGCAACCGGTTATTGTAAATTTTGCCCCGGATAAGCTCCACCACCGCCCACAAAAGGGCCAATGCCATTAAAATCCCGAGACCTACCATTAAATGGAATGAAAGGAAAGTTGGTAATATCGGCGGCCGTTCCTCCCGGGGAAACTCTTTAATACCCTTTACAGGCTGATTTACATCACCGTGAGCAAGGTAGCTTAAAAGACCCGGAACTCCTATTTCAAAGACATTTTTCTCGTTTTTGGTATCCGGCCAACCTAAAATAAGGAGGGGAGCTTTTTCCTGGGTCTCCCAGAGGCCTTCAAAGGCAGCTAACTTAGCCGGTTGAGTTACCGCCACCTGTTTGGCATGAATATCGCCAAAATAAATCTGCAAAAGGGCAAAGATAAGTCCAAAGATTATCCCAACTCGTAAAGACGGCCTGGCAATTTCCACATTTTTCTTGCGCAAGAGATAGTAAGCGCTTATACCCATGACAAAGAAGGCCGCGGTTACATACGCTCCATCCAAAGTATGCAGGAAGCGCGGCAAAGTAGACGGGCTAAATACCGCTTCTTTAAAGCTTGTAAGAATAGCCCGGCCCCCTTCCAGCTTATAACCCGCCGGAGTTTGCTGCCAGGAGTTAGCAGCGATAATCCAAAAGGCTGAAAGGTTTGTACCAAAAGCAACCAAGACCGCACTTAAAAACCGCATTCCCCGGGAAATCTTATCCCGACCAAAGAGCAGAAGCCCGATAAACGTAGACTCCAAGAAGAAGGCAAAAACCCCTTCCGCCGCCAGAGGCGCACCAAAAATATCCCCCACAAACCGGGAATAGTCAGCCCAGTTGGTGCCAAATTGAAATTCCATGGTAATCCCGGAAGCTACTCCAACCGCAAAATTAATGGCAAAAAGTTTAGTCCAAAACCGGGCCATTTTATCCCAGACCTCGTCGTTAGTCCTCCAGTACTTGTACTCCATGTAAGCGATCAGCACAGCTAAACCCAAGGTAAGGGGTACGTAGAAAAAATGAAAAATAGCGGTTACGGTAAACTGCAAACGGGATAATGCCGTGAGATCCATCATCCACCCTCCTTAAAAATATACTTTTTTAGTATAGTTTTGGGCAAAATTTTTTAAAGGTTTTGCTCCCTTTCCAAAATTTTTTTAAAACTCACCGTTCCCAGCCGGGCAATGATATCATTTTGGATTAAGGAAAGCTCCTGGTGAATGGCACACCGGCCACCCCGCTGACTGGTGCAATACTGGGGATCGATTAAGCAGCGGTTAATCTTTACCGGTCCCTCCACCGCTTCCACCACATCTAACAGCGTTATTTCTTCCGGAGCTTTAGCTAAACTAAAACCGCCCCCCACCCCGCGGTAGGATTTTACAATCCCCGCTTGTCCCAGCTGCCGCAGGATTTTTAGCAAAAACCTTAAGGGGATATTTTCCCGCCCGGCAATTTCCTGGGCTTCTACCACCTCCCCATTCCCTTTTCTCGCCAAGTACAATACCGCCCGAAATGCATAATCGGTTGCCTGAGTTAGATTCATCTCTTCCTCCAAAGTATACTAAAATAGTATTGTTTTCTTTAAAATAAACCATTTATATCCCTTTTGTCAAGTAGTAATTTGGGAATAGTCCCATTTTTATACTTTACTATAACTCAGAACCGTCCCTCCTGAGGTAGCTCTTGAACCTGGGAAAGCTTTTTCTCGATATTTCTGGTTTTCTTTACGGCATTGTCGATTTCATTGGTGGCAGCTTCAAGTTTTTTCCGGGTTTTATCCAGAGCTTCCCCGAAACGGGCAAATTCGGTTTTTACTTCCCCCAGGAGGGTCCAGACTTCAAGAGAGCGCTTTTCAATAGCCAAGGTTCTAAAGCCCATCTGCAGGCTATTTAAAAAAGCCGCTAACGTAGTAGGTCCGGCTACGGCAACGCGATATTCCCGCTGAAGCCGCTCTACCAAACCATTTCTTCTTAAGACCTCGGCATATAAACCTTCCGAAGGCAAAAACATAATAGCAAAATCGGTGGTATGGGGAGGATCTAAGTATTTTTCCCGGATTTTTTTAGCTTCATCCTTAATTCTATTTTCCAACGCTTTGGCGGCTTCTTCGGCTAAAAGCGCATCTCCTTTATCGATAGCATCCAGTAATCGCTGGTAATCCTCGGTAGGAAACTTTGCATCAATGGGAAGCCACACCGGGCCATCCTTTTGCCCGGGAAGCTTAATGGCAAATTCTACCCGCTCCTCCGAACCTTTTTTCGTGGCGATGTTTTTCTCGTACTGCTCCGGGGCAAAAATCTGCTCTAAAATTGCCCCAAGCTGAATTTCACCAAGGGTTCCCCGGGTTTTGACGTTGGTTAAAACTTTCTTTAAATCTCCCACTCCCGCCGCTAAAGCCTGCATTTCTCCCAAGCCCCGTTGTACCTGTTCTAACCGCTCGCTAATAAGCCGAAAGGATTCCGAAAGCCGTCGCTCCAGCGTGCCCTGAAGCTTTTCATCGACGGTAGCCCGCATTTCCTCCAGCTTTTTAGCGTTATCCTCCTGCAAGCGATGAAGATTATCCTCTACCGTTTTCCGCACCGCTTCCAACCGCTGCTCGGTTTGCAGCATAAGCCCGGAAAGCTGCCTTTCTACCGCCTCTAACTGATTTTTCTGTAAAATCCCGATCTGACTTAAAGACCCAAGCATGGTATCGCGAAAATCTCTTAAGCTATCGCTTAGGTCTTTTCGGTTTTGAGCAGCTTCCTCCCGCAGGGTACTATTAAGACTGCTTAAAAGTTCCTTAACAAAGTTAATGCCGGTAAGAAGGCTTTCTCTTTCCGGAAAACGAATTTTCATAAAAAGGATGATTTGGAAAATAAAGATGATAAAAAGCAGAATTAAAATAAATATTTCCAAGATTATGTCTCCTTTCATTTATTATTCCAGTTTCTAACTTCCAACCTCAAACCTCAAAAAGGTACGGCTCTCCAAAAAACTGTAATCAGTCGTCGGTAATAGGTGGCAGGTAAGAAAAAAGAATTTACAGCCCACCGACCACCTACCACTGACCACCTACCACCGACCATCTATATAATTGTTCTCCCTATGCTCTCGATTCTCCTTTTCAGGCAGGGAAGGCAGGCGTCGGGATCTTCGTTTACGCAGATTTTACCGGGATAAAGCTGGTAGAGAGGTCGGTACGGTTGCGGGGTCATATTGGGCATAACCACATTGGCCCCCACTTTTAAGCCAAGCTCCCGGCCCTCGGGATGGATGGTACCAAGGGCCGTAGTGGCAGGGATATTGGCTTTAGGGAGTATAATCCGGGTCAGGGCAATCATTGTAAGGGTTTGCTCTAAAGTTCCGCCCTTTTCCTTTGCCAGCGGTGTATCCGGATGGGGAATAAAGGGGCCAATCCCCACCATCTCCGGTTGCAGCTTCTCCATAAACAATAAATCCTCCCAGAGCATATCGTCCGTCTGCCCCGGAAGGCCTACCATATTCCCCGCACCTACCTCGTAACCAAGGTCTTTTAAAGCATAAAGGCAGCGCACCCGGTTTTCAAAACTACCGTCAGGATGGAGTACTTCATAAAGTTTACGGTTTGCCGTCTCATGCCGCAAGAGGTAACGATCCGCCCCGGCTTTTTTTAATTCCCGGTACGCATGAGTAGAAAGTTCCCCGATACTTAAAGTAACGTAGACCCCAAGTTCCTTAATCCGGGAAACCATCCCTACCAGGTCCTTCAGTTTGTAATAGGGGTCCTCACCGCTCTGGAGTACCACGGTTTTTATCCCAAGAGCAGCAATTTCTTTCGCTCGCTTAATTATCTCCTCGGGGCTCATCCGGTAACGGCCAAGCTTTGTATTATCCCGGCGAAGACCGCAGTAAAGGCAGTTTCGCCGGCAGTAGTTGGAAAACTCAATGATTCCCCGAAGATATACTACATCCCCTTTTTCCCGGGCTCGAATGCTATCGGCCAAGGCATAGAGTTTATCTTGAAAAATTTCCAAAGATTAAACCTCCCAGAAACTTTCCTCAATCACCTTATTTAAATTATACAGCCTTTCCTCGGCTTCCTGCAGGGGGATTGGTTTAAAGAAAATTTTCTCTTTGGAAGTTTTCTGGGTCAATCGGGAAAGACTTTCTCCCGCAACTACCCCTATCAGGGGATAACCACCGGTGGTCTGCCGGTCGGCAAGTAAGACAATGAGTTCCCCATTTTTTGTTACCTGCATCCCACCCAGAGGCACCGGAGCGGAAATAATTTCCTTTTCAGCAAGAGTTAGCGTTGGACCCGAAAAACGGTAGCCCATCCGGTTAAACGCCGGGTTTAAGGTAAAAGGTTGCAATGCTAACCGTTCTACGCTATCCTTGGAAAGATATTCCCATTCCGGCCCCTGAATAAAATAAATTTGGTCATTTTCGTACAGGGCAAAACGTCCTTCGGGTAAAAAATAGCGTTTTTTAAAGTTCCCTTCAAATTCGGCAAAGGGTATTTCATCGTCCTTTTTTAAAGCCCGGCCCAAAAAACCTCCGAACCCCGCTAAAAGATTGGTACCTCTACCTCCCAGTACTTCGGGTACTATAAAACCGCCCTTTACCGCGAGATATCCCCAGTTACCCCCGTAAGGGCCGGTAATCTCCAGAACGCTTCCGGCAGGTGCAAAATAGGATTGCCAGAAGTGAACAGGTCCTCCGTCTAAAAAAGCCCGGTATTTACCACCGGTTAAAGCAAAAACCGTGCTCTGGCAAAACTTCACCGTAATTCCCGCATTAAATTCTATAGCCGCTTTTAAGTCTTCGTTACCGCACAGCCTGTTGGCAATCGAAAATGCTTTTAAATCCATTGCCCCTCCGGGGCCAAGGCCGTATCGCTGATAGCCAAAGCGCCCGCCATCCTGAATCGTCGTTAAATTTCCGGGTTTTAGTATTTTAAGCACGCTTTTTCCTCCAGGCCTGAACGTGGATATTTTTGCTTTCTAATTCCTGATTAATTTTTTGGACAAGTTTTACCGCCTCGATATTGTCACCATGAACACAAATGGTATCAACTTCCGTCTTTATAACCGTACCATCCACAGCTTTTACCCAGCCCTCGGCTAACGCTAAAGCCTGAGCTACCGCTTCATCCCCCGTCTTTTTAGCCCCTTCCTGATTTCTCGGCACCAGCCGGCCATCGGGTAAATAACCGCGATCGGCAAATCCTTCCCGGATAACAGTAAGTCCCATCTCACCGGCTACTTCAAAAAGTCTGCCGTAGGGTAAAGTCACAATAGCTATTTCCGGATCAAAAACCCGAACCGCCCGGGCTACTGCCTCGGCCACTTCAACTTTTACCACCGCATCGTTATACAAAGCTCCGTGCGGCTTTACATGGGTAATTTTTACCCCTTCCGCCCGGGCAAAAACAGAAAGAGCCCCGAGCTGATATAAAAGCATATTGGTTATTTCTTCTTTAGTGTAAGGAATGCTTCGGCGGCCAAACCCCCAGAGGTCCGGATAGCCGGGATGAGCTCCCAGGTTTACGCCATATTCCCGGGCAAGCTTACAGCATTCAGCCATAACCATAAAATCCCCGGCATGAAAGCCGCAGGCTACATTTATACTGGAAACCAGCGGCAAGATGGCTTCATCTTCACCTACTTTAAAGTTGCCGAAACTTTCCCCTATATCGGCGTTTAAATCAATATACCTCATGCTTCCCCTCCCAGCCGGAAGTATTCCTCAACGCTTATCGGATAAAACTCTATATACCCTCCGGGCTCCAGTAAAAAGGGAGCCTCAGGGTTTTCCGGATTAAACAGTCGCAGAGGGGTTCTTCCAATAATTTGCCAGCCACCGGGAGATGCCACCGGATAAATCCCCGTTTGCATCCCCGCAATCCCTACCGAGCCCGCTTCCACCCGTGGCCGCGGTGATGATTTACGGGGAGCGGCAATTCGCGGGTCCAACCCCCCAAGATAAGGAAAGCCTGGCGTAAAGCCAAGCATGTAGATATAATAACGGTTTTTCGTATGGATGCTCACTACTTCCTGGGGAGTTAAATTATTAAGCCTTGCCACTTCCTCAAGGTCGGGACCAAACTCCCCGCCATAAGCTACCGGTATCCGGTATAAGCGGGGAGTTTCTTCTTGCCCACTGCCGTCTTTAAGATTTTCCGCTAATCTTTCCACCAACTTTTTTAACTCCCAAAAGCTTATTACCGCCGGCTCAAAATATACCGCTAAAGCCCGGTAGGTGGGTACCGTTTCCAGGATTCCGGGAATTCCCTGCAATTTCCGGTCCAAAGCTATAACCTTCTGGTTTACTTCCCGGCTTATTTCCTTTGCAAAATAAATCCCAAGACAACGCTCTCCCAGGGAGTAAATTTTATACATATTTCCTCCTTTTAACTTAAAAGCTTTAAAAACTGGTCTTTAAAGCTAACTATACCAAAGTAACCTACCGCCAGAGCTACCACCACCCCAAAAATAGTAAGCCATACCGGATGGCGATAGTTCCCAAAAAGTTCTTTCTTGCGTAAAACTAAAAGCATGGCCGTTAAAGTAATAGGTAAAATCAAACCGTTAAAAGCTCCGGCTAAAATTAAAAGCTTTACAGGTTTACCAAACTTTACGAACACCGCCAGGGATAAAAGCACAAAAAGGATAATGGCAATATTGTAGTTTTCGCGTACTTTCTTGCTGTAAGTTTTTAAGAATGACATGGAGGTATAAGCAGAACCAATTACCGAAGTAATCGCTGCCGCCCATAGCACCAGGCCAAAAAGTTTATAACCCAAGGTACCGGCAGCGATTTTAAAAGCCGAAGCGGGCGGGTTATTGGGATCTAAAGTATGCCCTTTAGCCACCACACCCAAAACCGCCAGAAACAATAAAATCCGCATTAATCCGGCAATTATTATACCAGAAAGTGAACTTTTTGTTACCTCCGGTAAATTTTCCTCTCCCACAATGCCGGCATCCAAAAGCCTGTGGCCTCCCGCAAAAGTTATGTAACCGCCCACCGTCCCCCCGACCAAAGTCACTATCGCTAAAAAGTCAACTTTAGCCGGGACAAAAGTCCGGTAAAGCGCTTCACCTACCGGCGGCCTGGTAGTTACCGCCACATAAGCTGTTAGCAAAATCATAAGCCCGCCTAAAATCTTGGCCGTTAAATCAATTTTACTCCCTAAATCCTTGGATAAGAAAATTAAAATGGCAAAAGCCGCAGAAATCACCGCTCCCCATTCCGGGCTAAGACCGGTTAAGACATTAACCGCAAGGCCTGTGCCGGCAATGTTACCGATATTAAAGGCAAAACCCCCTAAAACAATTAAAAAAGTAACAACTACCCCCAGTCCGGGCAGTACCTCATCGGCTAACTCCTGTCCCGGTTTTCTGGTCATGGTAATAATTCTCCAGATGTTAAGCTGCGCTCCAATATCCAGTAAAATGGACATTAAAATAACAAAACCAAAACTTGTGAGAAGTTGCTCGGTAAATACCGCTGTTTGGGTTAAAAAGCCGGGACCGATGGCGGAAGTTGCCATTAAAAAAGCAGCCCCTAAAACTGCTCCTGCACTAACGTCTTTTTTCCCCATAATCTCACCCTTTCTCTATTTTTCCCTTTAAAAAGTATATATTTCTACTTTAGTTAATAAAAGTACCGTTTTTAATGTATATTGTATTCCCACCGGCATTTTGTGGGATATATCACAGAATTTTCTTAAATTTTGAAGTTTAATAGTAGTAAGGAAAGGAAGTGGGATTATGGGTATGTGGAAATGTCCCGGGCAAGACAGGAGTTTTTGGAAAATAGACGATATCTTTGAGGCTCCCTGTCCGCACTGCGGGGAAATGATTGAGTTCTGGAAAGACGACATCACCATAAAATGTCCGCACTGCAAAAACTTTGTCACCAATCCTAAATTTAATCCCGGTTGCGCCGCCTGGTGCAATTACGCCGATAAATGTCTGGGGGCAGTTGCTCAAGAAATCCAAAGTCAACCGGAAATAGTTAAAACAAGAGTAGAAGTTAACGTCCGAAAGTATCTGTTTAACCAGCCGGAACTTCTGGGTTTATCTTTAAAAGCCGGGGAATATGCCGAAAAGCTGGCCGAAAAGCTCCAGGTGTCTCCCTTGGTGCCGGTAGTAGCGGCTTATTTTCACAAAATTACCGAAAGCAGCACCCGTCAGGAACTGGCCCGGAAGGCAAAACTTCCTGAGGAAGCATATGCGGCGGTAGAAAAGCTTTTGGCAGGGGAAGGGGAAGCAAAAGAGTTAAATATCTTTTTGGATGCAGTAAGGTTAGCTGCTTTGCACCATAAAACCACAGAAGAACTTGAGCCTGAATTTAATATTCTACTAAGCGAACTATCCCTTGCCGAAGCCCGGGATTTTGCCCAGAAGATTTTTGACATAAAGAAAAAACTTTCTAAGAAAAAATAGTCTAACCCCCTGCAGGGTAAACCGCAGGGGGTTAGTTATTTTCTTATTTCTTAGCTTTTCCCGCCTGAACCTTAGCTTTTATTTCTGCCTGAACCTTGGCTTTTAGTGCTGCTACTGTTTTTGTCGTATCCCGCTTCATCTTCATTAAATCCTGCATCTCTTTTTTATTCACAATCCCACCAACTACCTTTACTTCTTTTAAAGTTCCACGGGCATCGTACTTGACCACCACTTTTGCCCCTACCGGGATTGAAGCAAGGTCTTTTACCGTATACTTAACAAATTTCGGAACAGAGATAGTCTTTTTGCCCACTTTTTTCTCTACTAAAGTAAAGATTTTGAGCCCTTTTATGCCGGTTACCTTTACCACTGCCGGGTCAGGAACGGTAAAGCTTTTGGACATGGTAACGTTCTTGTTTAATTTGGCTACGGTAAACACCCCATCTTTGTTATAAGTTACTACTCCGGCATAAGTGTAAACCGCCATACATACTGCTGGTTGCGAATAAATAGTTCCGGTCACCGAATTTGCATTATACGTAGTATCAGTTACCGTATTATTATAAGTAGCATCAGTAACTGTAGTGTTAGTTACCGTAGTGTATGTAGTAGCGGTAACCGTCGGAGTAGTCCCTTCTTCGGCCAAAGCAAACCCGGCAAAGGCCACCACCAGGGATAAAGTTAGTACTACTGCTAAGAGCTTTCTCATGGTATCTACCTCCTTTTAATTTTTGGTTTCACTATAATATTCGTAAGCTTTTAAAATTTTAAGGGGGTCATAAAAAAATTTTGCAAAAAAAGAGTATCGGGCATAAAATAAAGTTATCAGATAGAAAGAGGGGATGCGCATGGTGGAAAAAGTTTTAGAAACAGAGATTTACCGGGTTAAAATTCCGGTGCCTTTTCCTTTAAAGTATGTTAACTGCTATCTAACTTCCGATGAAAAAGGCTGGTATGTTATCGATACCGGTATCAATTACCCCGAGGCTCAGGAAGCGTGGGAAAATGTAGTTACTGACTTGGGGCTTAAGTGGGAAAATTTAAAAACCATTTACTTAACCCATTACCACCCGGACCATTACGGCCTTGCCGGCTACATGCAGCAGAAATCCCGGGCCCGGGTTTACATGGCACCGCAGGAGTTTACCGCAGCCCTGGGCTTTTTTGTAAAAGACCCGCAAGAGATTTATTCCAAATTTGCCGAGTTTTACTTACAAGTTGGAGTACCCGAAGAAAAAAGCCGGGAAATACTTTTCCACACAACTAAAAACCGGGAAATGACCGCTCCTCATCCGGAAGTTACTTTTATCGCCCCCGGGCAAAAAGTACCCTTTGGTAAATACCTGTTAACCACTTACTTTCATCCGGGGCATTCACCCTCCCATCTTACCCTGCACTTAGAGGAGTTGGGGCTTTTATTTTCGGGAGACCATCTCTTAGAAAGAATATCATCTAACATCAGCTACTGGCCGATGTACACCGGTCAAAATCCTTTGCAAGATTATTTAAAGAGCTTAGAAGCCTTAAAAAATCTCAAGGTAGATTTAGTCCTCCCCGGTCACGGCAATACCTTTTCTAATATGTTAGGAAGAATTGATGAACTTTTTGCTCACCATGAGGAAAGACTTAAGGAAATTAAAAAATTAACTGCTGAAGGACTAAATCCTTATGAAATAACCCTTAAAATTTTCGGGGAAAATCTTAGCCCCCATGAACTCCGCTTTGCCGTGGCTGAGGTAATTGCTCACCAGATTTATCTTAAAAATTAAAGGACTTAGGGCGTAATGCCATAAGTCCTTTTTATGTATTTCCATAAATCTTTACGCCTTCTTTTTTTATATATATATCAGTCGAAACTTTTTTGTCCCCCTGCCTGAAATCAACGACCTTGAATCTTTTAACCGGGAACTTTTGCAAAAATCCTTGAAATACCTGGATAAAACCCACTATGAGAAACAGCAAAAAATCCGGGATTTATTTGCNGAAGACCAGCAGCAGCTAAAAGTNTTACCGCCTAAGCCTTTTTATCCCTACACTACAGCTACGGTAACAGTGGACAAATACGGCCGAATAAAGCATAACCAAATTTACTACTATGGCATCCCGGCAAAGCCAGGAGNAAGCTTATTAGTAGTGGCAAGATGGAATACCCTGACCATTTACAACAGCCAGATAAAAACTAAATTTATATAGCTTTAGTAATTAAGGCCTGTAGCCTTGAATATAAGGTCAAATTTTACCGGATAGTAGACCAGGTAAACCTTTTAACCGAAAACCTTGCAATATCAAGAGGCTTTTCTGGTAAAAGCTGTTCCTATCCCGATAAAAAGGCTACGATTTCTCTTAGGCTATTTACCCCGTAAACCTCAACTCCAGATACTAATGCCCCTCCACCTCCACTAATTCCCCGTTGATGCCGTTTAAGGTAACGTTATGTCTTGCCACCCCTATATTTATCTTAATAAAGGAATCACCTTTGTTGTATTAATAAAAAATCACCGCAAGAAAATTCCTGCGGTGACTTAGATAGCTTCTTCTTTTATTTTTTTTACTTCTGGAACTTGTTTTTTATCTATTTCGAAAACATAATAACTTATAATAATTAATGCCATAAACGCCGCTCCAATGATTAGCGATAGTCTGGTATCGCTATTTAACCACATGCCAACTAATACTAGTACCAAGAAGATAATCGTAAGGTAATTACTGTAAGGCGAAAGTGGAGCTTTAAATGGGTGATTTTTTATTTCATTATCTTTAAGTTTTCTAAATTTAAGTTGACTGATAAGTATTACAAACCAAGGCATCATACCCGGTAATACGCTAGCACTATAAATATATACAAAAAGTTTTGGTGGAGCTATATAGTTTAAAGCTACTCCAATTAGCAAGCACGCTATTGTTACTAAAAGGCTATTGACAGGTACCCCAGAAGGAGATACCTTGGCTAAAAATTTTGGAGCTTGGCCATTTTGGCTTAATGTATATAACATTCTTGCAGAACTATAAATACCACTGTTACAACCAGACAAGGCAGCAGTTAAAACTACAAAGTTTATGATACTTGCTGCAGCAGGAATACCTACTTTAGCAAAGGTCAAAACAAATGGGCTACCAATGGTCCCCAACTTATTCCATGGATAAAGGGCGACAATTACGAAAATGGCCCCAATATAAAAGATTAGTATTCGCCATGTGATATTTTGAACTGCCCTTCTTAGAGTTCTTTGTGGATCTTTTGCTTCGCCGGCTGTAACACCAACCAATTCAACCCCTTGGAAAGCTGCAACTACAAGACAAAGGGCAAACAGGAATCCTTTTATACCATTTGGGAAGAAGCCGCCATGAATATATAAGTTTTCTAATCCAATGGGGCGACCATGGTTGCCAAATCCGAAAAAGATCATTCCTATCCCCAAAATAATCATTACTACTATTGTCACCACTTTAATAAGCGCAAACCAGAATTCAAATTCTCCATAGTACTTAACTGCAGCTAAGTTTGCCGTACCTACTATCAAAATTGCTATTAAGCCAGGTACCCATTGAGGCAATGTTGGAAACCAAAATTTCATATAAATGCCTACGGCTGTTACCTCCGACATTCCTACCGCTACCCACATAAACCAGTAACTCCAAGCAGTAAGATAACCCCATAAAGGACCGATGTACTTGTGGGCATAAGTTGCAAAGGAGCCGGTGATTGGTTCAATGTAAAGCATTTCACCTATAGTACGCATTATGAAAAATATGAAGATACCCGCTATAATGTAAGCTAAAATTACAGAAGGACCTGCCCATTTCAAGGTACTTGCTGAACCCATGAATAAACCTACTCCAATGGTCCCTCCTAAAGCAATTAACTCAATGTGCCTTGCCTCTAAACCTCTTTTTAATTCTTTTTCAGTTTCTACCATTTATACTTCCTCCTTTTATTAAAATTTTGAATTATACTTCCCGAAAACTACCATTTATTACCAATCAGGTTTTGCTTGTATATTTTAGCACTAATAACTTTACCTGTAGGGGTAGCCGCAAGCCCTCCCAGAGCCGTCTCCTTTAAAGATACAGGAAGCGCCCGCCCAATTTCCCCCATTGCATCAATCACTTCATCAAAAGGAATAGCTGAAACAATTCCCGCTAAAGCCATATCTGCTGCCGCTAAGGCTTGTACCGCCGCCGCAACATTACGCTTTACGCAGGGAACTTCCACTAAACCCGCCACCGGATCACAAACTAAACCAAGCATTCCTTTTAAGGCTATGGCTCCTGCATGAACTGCCTGCTCCGGAGTTCCTCCCATTAATTCAGCAGCAGCAACTGCAGCCATCGCTGCAGCCGAACCACATTCTGCCTGACAGCCTCCCTGGGCTCCAGAAAGGGAAGCTTTATGGGCAATAACTACTCCCACTGCTCCAGCAGCGTATAACCCTTCAACTACTTTTTCTTCGGAAATACTATACTCTTCCATTAAACTTAACAGTACTCCTGGTAAAACCCCTGCAGAACCTGCCGTAGGAGCTGCCACAATTAAACCCATGGAAGCATTGGCTTCACTTACCGCTAAGGCGTAGGCAATAGCTTTGCCAAAAACTCCCGCAGCTAATGTCTTACCAGCATCCAGCTGTTTTTTATATTTTACTGCTTGGCCGCCCACCAATCCTCCCACCGAAGATCTACCAGTAAAGCCCTCTGCAATTGCTTCTTTCATCACCAAAACTCTTTTTTGCATAATAGCAATTAATTCTTCCTCTAAAACTTCCCGGTCTTTAGCTTCCAACAATAACGCTGTCCTTCCTAAAGTCTGGCCAAGTTTTTTAGCTTCACTAAGTAATTGCTCTACCGATTCAAGATACATACTGTCCTCCTTACAGCGGGGGAATAGTAAAACCACTATTTATCCCTGGGAGTCTTTTAATTTCCCATAAAATTTCTTCATCAACTGGCTGGTCGGTTTCAATAACCATTAACGCCTCAGCCCCTTTTCTCTGCCGGGAAACACTCATTTGGGCAATGTTAATTCCGTGCCATGCTAAAACCGATGTAACCTTGGCAACTGCCCCTGGACGGTCAGCATGGGGAACCACTAAAGTTGGGTACTTGGCAGTAATTTTTACAGGATAACCATTAATACCGGTAATTAATACTGAACCGCCACCAATAGAGCTTCCGGTAATCGTAGCTTTATTTTTCGCACCAGTCAACTCCATATACACTGTATTAGGGTGAGCTTCAGATAGTTCTATGGGCAAAAATTCATACTCTAATCCCTTTTCTTCAGCAATTTTTAAACTTTCCCTTATCCGAGAATCATCAGCATCAAACCCTAAAAGTCCGGCAATTAGTGCCCGGTCTGTACCGTGTCCTCGATACGTTTCCTTAAAAGAGCCGTGCAAAAAGATTTTTGCCTTTTGCGGTTCCTCCCCTAATATCAGCCTTCCTACTTTTCCCAATCTCACCGCTCCAGCGGTATGAGAGCTTGACGGCCCAATCATTACCGGTCCAATAATATCTAAAATATCCATCTTTCCTTTCCTACCTTTTCGCTAACTTAAACTAAATCCCAATCCGGTTAGCTACTTGTACCAATTTATTAAAATTCCGCATTATATTTCCAAGGAAGTAAGCGTTGGGGAAATATTAACAAAATAATGGTGCTGTTTTAAAAGTCTTTGAATCTCTTCGACCTGTTCAGGATCAGCTGTTTCAAGCTCCAATTCTACCTGAGCAGAACCCAATGGGACATTTACAGCTTCTCGATTGTGAATTACTGATAACACGTTGGCTCCTGTGCTGGCAATTATCTGGAGTAATTGGCTTAGAGTTCCTGGCTTGTCCGGAATAACGGTATTCAAGAAAATTTTTCTGCCATCCTTTACTAAACCTTTGTTAATAATGCGTGATAAAAGATTTACGTCAATATTTCCACCACTTACAATTGCTACAATTTTACTCTTTTTATAATGAGATAATCGATTTAAAACAGCTGCAACGGATACCGATCCAGCCCCTTCAGCTACGGTTTTCGCCCTTTCCATCAAAAACAAAATAGCACTGGCGATTTCATCTTCATCAACAGTAACAATATCATCTACATAATGTTTAACAATTTCAAAAGTTAAGTCCCCAGGGTTTCTAACCGCAATACCATCAGCGATTGTGGGGTGGCCACTTATATTTATAAGTTGTCCTCGTGCTAATGACTCTGCCATGGAAGGCATATTTTTAGCTTGAACACCAATAACTTGCACCTTTGGTCTTAAGTTTTTTATGGCCACTGCAATTCCTGCAATTAAGCCACCGCCTCCGATAGGCACTACAACTACTTCTACATCTGGTAAATCTGCTAAAATTTCCAACGCTATAGTTCCCTGACCTGCAATAACTTGTGGATCGTTAAATGGATGAATGAAGGTAGCTTTTGTTTCTAACTGAATTCGTTTAGCTTCTTCATACGCTTCATCATAAACGTTACCATGCAATACTACTTTTGCTCCATATTGACTTGTAGCCTTTATTTTGGACAATGGAGCGTGTCTTGGCATGACAATAGTGGAACGGATTCCATAAAGGGTTGCTGCCAGAGCTACACCTTGGGCATGGTTGCCAGCAGATGAAGCAACAACTCCTCTTTTCTTTTCACTTTCACTTAAACTCGCTATTTTATAATAAGCCCCTCTTAACTTAAATGAACCAGTACGCTGTAAGTTTTCCATTTTTAAATAGATATGATTACCAGTCATTTCACTTAGAGTGGTATTATATACGAGAGGTGTCTTGTGTGCAATTTTGCCTAAAATTTCACTGGCTTTTTTTACTTCTTCTAGGGAAACCATGAATTTTCACCTTCTAATGAATTTATTTACAAGCAACAACTTCTACTTCTACCAGCGCGCCTTTTGGCAAACTAGCAACAGCTATGCATGAACGTGCCGGAAAAACCTTACCAAAATATTCACTGTAAATTTTATTTACAGCAGTAAAGTCATCCATATTGGTAATAAAAATTGTAGTTTTAACCACATGGCTAAATTCCATACCCGCTGCAGATAAGATCTGCCTTATATTTTCCATTGCCTGTTTTATTTGGGCTTCAACTCCTCCTGGTACAAGTTCACCAGTCTGAGGATTAATACCAATTTGACCAGAGACAAATAGAAATCCATTTACCTTTATAGCCTGAGAATAGGGACCAATAGCTTGTGGCGCTTTGCTGGTGTTAATAACTTCTTTCATTTCTCATCCCTCTTCTTATAATTGTTTAGATACCTATATATTGTACTTTCCGAGGTTTTTAGATATTTTGCAAGTTCGGTTACTGCACCTTTTAATAAAAAGAAGCCTTTATCATTTAATTTTTGGACAATTTCTATTTTTTCTTCTTGTGACAACCGCTCCGGTGGAACGTTGAACTGTTTAATAGTTTCTTCAATAAGGGATGACATTAAGTCTTCTAAAGATGGGTTCGTAACTTCCAAAAACTCACTTCTTAAATTAATTTTTTGAGCTTGTTTATCTGTGTCTATATTCATAATAAAGTCGTCAATAAATTTACGTGCTTGTAAAGCAGTACTAAGGTCCACATTTACGCATAACATTCCAACTAATTCACCATTATCATCCTTAATGAAAAAAGTAGACGAACGTAACGGTTTTCCATCTTTTGTCCGAGCAGGATAGTTAACCATAGCATCTTGCGTTTGATACAATTTTTCTTTTAAAAATTTTAGCCCTAAATCGGTAAGCGGTCCTCCCACCTTTCGCCCACTAATATGACCGTTCCGTATTGCAATAATTGAACTCTCTACGTTTGTAACATCGTGTAGAACAACCTCACAGTGTGGCCCGACAATAGTAGCAATGAAATCTACCAGAGGAATAAATCTTTCCAATAACTTTTCCTTCACCTTATCCCCCCTCAGTGAGATTATTTGTGTTGTTAGTAATTTTGAAAATAATTTTACCTTTTATGCCAAATTTTTTTCACAGAAATAATTCTGCATAAAAATAAAAAATCCTTCTTATAATAAAAATTTTTTTGCAACTTAAAAATTAGTAATCAACGTATTTTTTTAAATTATCAATATTATTTGCAAAAAAAAATAACTGCTTTTGTTGTAGTAGTTGCTGTATAAGGGTTACCGTCTTTACTGATTTCAACACTTAACGTTTGCCCATTATCTGGTGCAGGATTAACCCTAACTTCCAACGGATTGTCTTGTGTTAACAGAAAGCCACCTGCCAAATAAGCATCTGTTGGCGTATCAGCCAAGACAATTGTAGATGTTGCAAATAACAGCAATAATGCACCCGTGAGTCTGCACCCATGCCGGGCGCACACATATAAAAAGCGAGGTGTACTACCTCGCCTTTTCCTTTTAATCCATATGTTGTTCAGTTTCCTGATGTCCGTGAGTAATGACTTCAGGATTTTTTGCTAAGTCCTGAAGATAGGTCCAAGAGGCAAAAGCTAAGGTTAAAAT
Organism: Carboxydothermus ferrireducens DSM 11255; assembly: GCF_000427565.1. Taxonomy (NCBI): domain Bacteria; kingdom Bacillati; phylum Bacillota; class Clostridia; order Thermoanaerobacterales; family Thermoanaerobacteraceae; genus Carboxydothermus; species Carboxydothermus ferrireducens. The sequence goes on along the minus strand of NZ_ATYG01000003.1, from coordinate 39,707 downwards.
AACAACCCCGGCAATTAACTTTTCTTTTAATTTCGGCTTAATTCCATGTTTTACCGTAAAGCTAATCAGCGAAATAACTAAGCCTGCAGGTATTAAGTAACTGGCATAAGCCGGTTCTTCATCAAAGTGCTGAATACCCCCACTCATCATCCCTATACCTACCGATAAAAACAATGAAAATAGTAAAAACTTCACCGTTTCCGTACCACTTAATTCTCGCCTGTTTAATTTCACCTCATAAAGATATGAGGCAATCACGAAAAGCACTATACCTATACTCATGATCAAAGAATATCGAGCAGGATTTAGAGGCATGTGGACTATAGAACCGGAAATAAGCCCCATTCCAAGAAAATAAAAGGCATAACTAAAATACGGAAACAAAATCTTTTGCCAGGAATTTTGGAAAGAATGATTGTTGATTTCCATCCCGCACCTCCCTATTTTTTTACACTAACTTATGTTAACAACAAACTTTTACGGAACCTTAATCAAAATGTTACAAAACTACTACAACTTATAGTTTTAATTTTTGTAACACTTTCGTTATGTTTTTTAAACAACTTTTTGCTAAAGTAAGCAACAGCAAAATCTACTACAGGAGGTGATAAGCTATGAAAGCAGCAACAAAAGTTCTAACTCTTTTAGTACTGTTTATCTTTATTTTAGGTAACATTACGTTGGCCAGCGGCGGGCATGATTCCATAACTAATGACAGCTCGATGTTCTCGGGAAATATGGAAATGTCAAAGGATAATATGAATAACAACAAGCAAAACACCTTGTCTGCAGAAAATATGGATATGTCAAATAACAGTACCGATGACCACCAACAAAGCGGCATGGATAGCCATGAAGCCAGCGATTCTCACGCATCAAGCGATATCCCTTGGAGTTTTTTAAAAGTTATAGGCATTTTAAATACAGGCATAATTTTAACTGGACTTATATCCCGTTATCTTCCCGAAAGAGAGGAGTTGAAAAATGAATCAGGTACTTAAAAATATCCTTAAAAGCCGCTGGTATCCGGTAATTTTCCAGATCATTACATTATTTTTCTTTAGCATTGTTATTTATACTCTAATCACCGGCCCCGCATCACCCCATGATAATTTTGGTACAGCTCTCACCTGGGTGCTTTGGTGGCCGATAATCCCGTTAATTTTCCTTTTGCTTGGTCGCTTTTGGTGTGCTATCTGCCCCTTTGCCACCATCAACGATTTTGTGCAAAAATTTGCTGGAATGAAACTTAAAGTTCCCAACTTTCTTAAAAAGTACGGAATTTGGATTATTGATGCGACCTTTATCATCATAACCTGGTCGGACCACATCTGGGGAATCGTCGAAAACCCTCGTGGTTCAGGAATCCTGCTTCTTTTAATAACTACCGGTGTTATCTTTTCCGGGGTATTATTTGAAAGGCGTACCTGGTGCCGTTATCTTTGTTTCTTAGGTGGTCTTGCAGGTAACTATTCCCGAACAGGTATGCTAAAATTACGAGCCACCCCGGATATTTGTAAAAATTGCACCACTCTTGCTTGCTATAAAGGTAGTAAAAATGCCCCTGGTTGCCCGTTATTTGAGGTTCCTAGAAATATGCAAACCAGCGCTACCTGTAATCTCTGTGGCTATTGTGTTAAAAATTGTCCAAACGATTCAATAAATATCTCTTTTAAACCCCCTGCCAGTGAACTTTGGTTTATCAAACGGCCACGCCTTGAAGAGTCATTTTTGGCAATTGTAATTATGGGTATCGTTTTTGTACAGAACCTTACCATGTTAGAAATCTGGCAGAAATGGCAAAAAGCTTTAACTAATATTCTCCACACTGATAGTTATCCAGTATTATTTACAGTACTATTTTTAATTGCCATGACCATACCAGTAGTCCTAACCTTAGTTGCAAGTAAAGGTGCCTCTTATGCTAATCGCCAAAAAACTTGGGAAAATTTCGCTCGCTACGGTTATTCCCTTATTCCTTTAGATTTAGCCGGGCATATAGCTCATAACCTATTTCACCTTTTGGCTGAAGGAAAATCAATTTATTATACAGGTTTAGCCTTTTTCACCGGCAAAAAATTAGAAGGTATGAGCACTGCTATTGTGAGCTCTTCGACAATAACCTTTTTGCAATATACCATATTGGTATTAGGTGCAATTTTGTCGCTATACACCGCCTGGAAAATCGCTAAAAACAACGAACCTAAAAATACCTTCAATGTTTTCTTACCCTTCAGTATATTAATTATCATCTTCCTCTTAATTAACATTTACCTCTTTATGCTCCCGATGGCTATGAGAATGTAATAACTTAGAAGACTTAACAAAAATACCCCCTTATTTAAGGGGGTATCATCTTTATTTGGGAAGATCATTTTTTCCGTAAGGCAGAGGGATATACTGCACCGAAGGCCGGCGGCCCTGGGGTTGCGGATATAAATCCATAAGCTCATAGATCTCCCGGGGCAGGTCCGTCGACACCGGAAGCCCCAGCTCCTTTAACTGCTGGGCGGAAATGGGATAATCGTGGGTCCAGGTTCCCTGGGATAAAAGCTTGGCCACTTCCCGGGCTTTTTCTAAATCCATCTTATCGGACAAAAGCTCCACCACCGTATTTTCCACCTGGGCTAAAGCTTTTTTAGCTATATCTGCCATAATCAAAGTTCTGTCCTCGACCTTATCTGGACCCTTTTGCTCCACCACTTTGAGAATTGATGCCGCCGGATACTCCCCCAGCTGCGGGTCTACCGGCCCGGCTACCGCATTTTCATCCATGACGATTTCATCGGCAGCAAGAGCGATTAAAGTTCCACCGGACATCGCGTAATGGGGAATAAACACCGTAACTTTAGCCGGATGTTTTCTTAACGCCTCTGCTATCTGCTCCGCTGCTAACACCAGGCCACCGGGGGTATGGAGCACCAGGTCAATGGGCATATCATCGGGGGTAAGGCGAATTGCTCGCAGTATCTGCTCCGAATCTTCAATATTGATGTAACGGCTAACGGGAAGGCCAAGAAAACTAAACGTCTCCTGCCGGTGAATCATGGTTATTAAGCGGGACTTTCTCTTCATCTCAAAATCCCGGATAATTTTAAGCCGTAAAACCTCAATTTTTTGCTGCTTAAACATTGGAATTAACGACATCAGTAAAAGTAAAAACCAGAAAAAATCAAAAAGAGAAACTTTCAAGCCTCTCACCTCAATTTTCGCAAATTTTTATTTCTCCATTATTTATATTTTATTCTTTTCCCAACTTCAATGCTTCTTCTATTTTTCCCTTTATCTTCATACATCCGGTCATCCGCAAGCTTCAACAAAATTTCCAGGCTTCCAGCCTCCACCGGGTAAGTAGCCCCGCCGACTGCTAAAGAAAATTCCCGCTGGTATTTTTTTATCTTTAAGGCTGAAAAGTTCTTTTTTAGTTCTGCAATTTTCTTCTTTCCTTCCTCCAGCCCCATCTTACGGTAAATAATCCCAAACTCATCGCCGCCAAGTCTTGCACCCACATCGCTCTGCCGGATATTTTCCCGGATTTTTTGTCCTATTAATTTTAAAGCAAGGTCGCCCGCCTGGTGGCCTAAATTATCATTAATTTCTTTTAACCCGTTCATATCCAGAAAAACCACCGTAAACGGTTCACCGTAACGGTCGGCATCGTATTTTGTTTTATTAAGTTCTTCAAAAAAGTAACGCCTATTATGAAGTCCCGTTAAACTATCTTCATAAGACAATCTCTCCATTATCTCCTGCCTTTTAGCCTGAACAATTGCCAGAGTAGCAAATTTTTGGAAAAAATGGGCAGTATCAAAGTCATCTTCATCAAACTTAACAAAAGGACGGAAAATGTAAGCCAGAATAAATCCGTAAAGCTCTCCATCGGTTACCAAAGGAATATATAACACCTGTTTGCTGTGGGCAAAAATCTCTTTAATTAAAGGGCTAAAATCTCTATGCTCTAACATTTCTAAGATATCATTTAAGTTCTCAAAGGTCTCAATACTTAAGCCAAAAATTTTTTCCAAATCCCGAAAATAAATTATGCCTCTTTCGGGAAACATCTCCTGAAACTTACCGCTGCTGTACCCCGCCCGGTAAGTATGTTCTCCCTCTTTTAAGTAAATGGCAATCCTTTCGGCTTTTGGTATTAGCTGTTGCAACTTATCTCCGTGAATCTTTAAAATCGCCTCTAAGTCGATTTGATGTTTTAAAAGTTCTTCACTCATTTTGGCCATTTCGCTTAAATTATAAAAATAAGTTATTATTCCCGAAAGATAAATTGCCCGGAAAAGAAAAATATATGCCAATACCTTGTATAAATGACCGATTAGATTATAAGTATCATAAACACTCTTATAAAAAGTAAAAGCTGCCTCAGAAAAGAAAGTAAAAATAAGAAAATACCCCAGATTTGTTATTAACGAAAGTTTTAATTCCTGTCTTTTGGCAAATACCAGTAAAAACCCCAAACCATATAAAGTCATTAAAAGGTGTTCCAAAGAAACTTTAAGGGAAGTAAGTCCCTGTCCCTCGATAAAAAGCGGGGGAACATATTTTAAATAAACCGTAGAAAACAAAAACGCTATTACTATCAACACTATGTCGGTAAAAACAATAAACCAGGGACGGACCACAGCTCGGGTCGATCCCCAGAGGTGTAAACTTGCAATAATAACCGCAAAAGCTACTATAAAACGTCCATAAAGCCAGAGAAAAGTTGCCTTTTGATAGGAACTTTCCGTAATAAAAAGAGGCATCCCCTTATACGATAGAGCATGAAGTAAATCAACCCAGCCCACGGCAAAAAAAAGTAACCCCAATACGTAGAGAAAACGCCCGCTTCTTCCCGTAAGCCCTTCCCGCATTAGCCAGACCATACTGAAAATCGCAAAAGAAACAAACACCGTAATAAGCTCTAAAAAAGTGTGTATCCCGAGATATTGTTCATGACTGTAAATCCGGTACATAGTCGGTGTAAAATATCGGGCAAAAGCCAGGAACAAAAAAGCCCCAGCAAAAACCAAGAATAGTTTTTTCTTGTAACCTTCCAACCGTTGTTCCCTCCCGCAGGCAAACTACCAGCCGCCACTGGCCCCACCGCCTCCGCCGGAGCCACCGCCAAAATTATCATCGAAATCATCATCACCACCGCCAAAAGGCCCCGTTGGAGGAATAAAAATCGGTGGGTCAAAATCCGGTCCCCGGTAGGAATCATAATAACCGTACTTACGCGGTCGCAGCATAGCGGTGATGAAAAAAAATAAGATTATCAGTATTACAAAAACCGCACCGATTACTTCCACGGAAACACCGGATTTTACCCGGTATGCAGCGGGATTTTCCTTACTTAATTGGGCCGGGTTCACTCCATACTCTCTGGCCACTTCCGCAGCTATTCGCCGAAAACCCAAAAGAATCCCCCGGTCATAATCGCCGTTACTGAAATAGGGAACCATCTCTTCCCGCAATATTCTTCCTGCTTTGCCGTCAGGAATAGCCCCTTCTAAACCATAACCCACCTCAATTCGGGCTTTACGGTCCTTAATAGCTACCAAAATTACCACGCCGTTATTTTTCTCCCTGTTTCCTACACCCCACTGGCGTAAAACTTCTAAGGCGTACTCCTCAATCGTCATCCCTTCCAAACTATTGACCGTTACCACCGCTATTTGTGCTCCAGTTTTAGCATAAAGCACCCGGTTAACCCGCAGGATTTCTTCCCGGGTCGCCGGGGATAGTACCCCGGCGTAGTCGGCAACATATATATCCTGCTGCGGTTTGGGAACAATAGCTAAAGCCGACGAACTTATAAGAAAAAGGAGTATTACTACTCCTATTAGGTATTTATAAATTTTCACTTTTTGTCACCTACTGGCCGAAATTCACCTTGGGAAAAGTTCTGGCATTTTCCGGTGCCTTAAAGTAATCTTTTTCCGTAAAACCAAACATTCTGGCTACAATATTTGTAGGAAAAGTTTTTATCCGGGTATTGTATTTTCTAACTGCCTCATTGTAATCCCGGCGGGCCACAGTTATCCTATTAGCCGTTCCGGCAAGCTCATCCATGAGCTGGGAAAACTGGGCATCAGCTTTTAAATTCGGATAATTTTCGGTTAACATTAAAAGTCGGCCCACCAGGTTACTTAGCTCTCCTGCCGCTTCATCCCGCTGGGAAACGGTACCGGCAGAAAGCATTAAACTTCTGGCTTTAGCAATATCAGAGAAAATCCCTTTTTCGTGGGCTGCATACCCTTTAACGGTTGCTTCAAGGTTGGGTAAAAGCTCCGCCGCCCGGGCCAACTGGTTATCGATTTCACTTAAATTAGCATCAACTTTTTCGTTTAAAGCTACCAGCGAATTATAAGTAGAAAAACCATATACCAAAAATAATATTATAATCCCAACTACTATCCAAATTAAGGTCTTCTGGTTCATCGCTCTACCCCCACATTTTCATTTTCTCCCGGACTTATTTTACATTACCACCCAAAAACTTTCAAACTTTTGGTGGAAAATGTAATAAAATTTTAACAATTAACCGCGAAGAAGTTAGGAGCATCCTCTACCGGTATCTTAATTTTATGCAACCAAACCAGCTAAAGATTCTTTTTTTCCAAAAGAAAAAAGTGGTAAAATATTAACGGTGGTCGGTCATTTTTTCTACCATCTACGACAGATTACCAACCACAATTATACGTAGGGACAACTTTCTTCGAAGTTTGAGATTTGAAATTAGAAGTTGAAAAATGGAGTTGCCCCTACCTTTAAAATATCAAAGCATTTAAAAACAGAAAGGTGAGGGTGAAAAATATGGAACACTTATTAAACGTAATTATCGGCATATTTGTGGGGATGATCGGTACTTTAATCGGAGCCGGAGGAGGCTTTATCTTAATCCCCTATCTTATCCTGGTGGCAAAATTTTCACCCCAGACCGCAGCCGGTACCTCGCTGTTTATGGTATTTTTTAATGCCTTATCCGGAAGTATCGCCTACATCCGGCAAAAACGGGTGGATTTTCGCACCGCCTTTTACTTTGCCCTGGCTACCATTCCCGGGGCAATTTTTGGTGCTTATTTAAACAGCTTTCTTCATTCGCGCCTCTTTAATGTCCTGTTTGCCTTACTGTTATTTTTTCTGGCAGTTCGAACATTTTTTCATAAAACCTCCAACGCTAAAAAAGAAAACCAAGAAACAAAAATTCCCGGGCACGAAACCCGGGAAATTATTGATGCCGAAGGAAATAAATATGAATATTCCTTTAACCTCTGGCTTGGTATCGGAATCAGTTTAATTGTAGGCATTTTATCCTCCCTTTTGGGTATAGGGGGCGGGATAATCCATGTCCCACTTATGGGCTTTTTGGGCTTTCCGATGCATATCGCTACCGCTACCAGCCATTTTATCCTGGTAATTACCTCGTTAATCGGGGTAACATCCCACATTGCCTACGGCCATGTGGTCTTTCCAAAAGCCATTGCTTATGCCATTGGCGCCATTATCGGAGCGCAAATCGGTGCCCGGATTTCCGCTAAAATTTCCGGCAGCACCATTAAAAAAGGCCTGGCAGTAGCTTTAGCCCTGGTAGCCGTAAGGCTTCTTACTCTTTAAACAGCTTTTTCCCTGACTCTTATATTTTCTCTTATTATCTTCGCTGCCTTATCTGCCAGAGCATCTATCGCTTTTCGGCTTCGCTCTCCCGGCCGGCTTCTTTTCTCACCGGCTAAGGAGAGCTTTTCTTCTCTAAGCACATCCGGTAAGTATACTTCAAAATCAACCTTGCCGCCTTTATCCACCACTGCCTTCGTAGCACACCGGTCTTTACAGCCATTTAGCACCAACACCGGATAATCATTGATAAAATCAATATCTTCCTGAACGCCGGTAGCCAGCGCCGGAAGACAAACCAAAACGGTATTATCCGGATATAACTCTTCCACCAATTTATACGCTGCTTCCCTCGTTATCACCCCAAAAATCTGGCCAATTCCCGCACAGGGGGTAACGGCAATTTTTTCGTAGTTTTTCATGTTTATACCTCCTCAAATAGTGTTCGGTAGTATGCGGTCTGTGGTATGGAAAAATTCGTAGGAAAATATTTTTTACTTAAAATTAGTATTTTCGTAATTCTTCTATAATATTATTATCAATAATTTTTCCTGTCAAGGTATCATTCTTTTAAAACCAACCATGCCCCTACAATAATAAAAACCGCTCCTAAAATCGTCTGCCAGGAAAAAGGAGTTTTTGCCAGATTGAATATCCCCAGGCGGTCAATTATCCCGGCAGTTAAGAGCTGCGCTGCTACAATAGCCGTAGTTGCTGCTGCCACCCCTCCTTTAGGCATCGCAAAAGCTACAGCGTAAACAATTACCACCCCTATTAAACCACCCAGGTAGTAATACCAGGGTCCTTGAAAAAAGCTACCTTTTTCTTTACTGAAAAAAACAAAAAAAGCCGCTCCAATTGTTCCAACAATATGTACGATAAGGGTAGTCTTGGCAAGGCCTATGGATTTACTTAAAGCACTGTTCATGGAACCCTGAACGGCCATTGCCATCCCCGCCAGAGCAGCTATCATGTAGGCTAAAAGTTTCCCATCCATAAGTTTAGACCTCCGTAAATTGCGGTAAGTGGTTGGTGCTCCTAACATAAAACCGTGGCTTTTGCCACGGTTTACATGGTGGGACGGACCCGGATTTCGTTTCCGGTTTGCTGCACCAGCGGTACCTGATACCAGCCCTTTTGGGACATTGTAGTAAAAAGCTTCCGGGCATTATTTAACTTATCGTTATGGGCCTGCATTAAAGTATTCCGCACCTGATCGGAATAAGCCTCCATTACCGCCGTGTGATACATGGTAGATAAAAATTTTTCAAAGGAAAGAATATCCGTAATCATGTCCTGGTCTTTAAGCATCTTTACCACCTCCTTAGTGCATGGTTATACCTGCCTGGGAAAGCAAACTGTTAATGCTTGAAGCATGCTGCGAACAGTTGCTGGAAATCTGGCTAAAAAGGGATTTTAAAGACGGGTCACTGGCGTTCTGGGCATAAAAGGAAGCCCGGGTTGCCTGAAGCCCCTCAAGCTTGGCAAGCTCCTGAAGATAAATAAGCTCCTTCTGGGAAAGCTGCATAAAAAATCACCTCCTCGGTTTTTACTTTTCCCGAGAAGGTTTTAATTTATTTATGGTTTATTTTTCTATTTTATCCAAATTTATAGCTTACCCCGAAGCCGCCCCGGGGATAGCGCCATTCGATATTGTTAAAAAGGCAGCCGTACTTACAGGTACCGCACTCCACACAGCCTTCATAGGCAATCATGATCCGCTCACTTTCCTTATCCCAGGAGTAAACCCCGGCAGGACAAACGTAAGTGCAGTACTTGGCATCACATTTTTCTTTACAAATTTTGGGGTCTTTTATTTTAAGATGCGATTCATTGTCCGGCACAAACCGGTTTAAATAAAGCTTATCCATTAAATTCATCGAATCAACCCCTTCCAGAGACCATAGGCATCTTTCACCATCTGCCAGAAAGACCTCTTAGATAGCGCTTTTTCCTTAATTGCCTTAAACTTGTCCCGCTTCGGTACTCCGTCTACCATAAATAGTTCAAAAAAGGCCTCATCCATCATATCGGGATAAGTGGTCATCAGGTCGTGGTTTTGTTCTAAGAAATCTTTGGCATTTTTATATTTTTCCAGGTCTTTCATAACAAAGCTTTCTTTTAAATAATCTTCATATACCTTTAAAGTATTAGCGGAAAAATCCCCCTGACTTGCCGCCCTGATTATTGCCTTTGCCGCCAACGCTCCGGAAGTTATGGCCAAATTGGCACCTTCCCGGTGGATGGAGTTTACCAGCATTCCGGCATCGCCTACAATCACAATACCATCACCGTAAAGTTTGGGTATCCCTTTATAGCCCCCTTCCGGAATTAAGTGGGCAAGGTACTCTTTTACCTCGCCGTCACGCAACAAAGGCTTAATTGCCGGATGGTTTTTAAACGCTTCAATTAAATCATTGGGGCTAATCCGCCTCTTAATAAGATCCGACATTAAAGCGCCAACCCCAATAGAAAGGGAATTCTGGTTGGTGTAGATAAAGGCTGTTCCCACCATACCGGCCGTTGCTTTGCCGAAAAGCTCAATCGCCACTCCTTCCCCGGGCTCGATGTTAAACCGGTCCTCGATTACCGAAGCTGGGAGCCCAATTACTTCTTTTACCGCCACCGCCAGGTTCTGCGGTGGAATAGGCTTTTGAAAACCGTACTTTTGCGCTAAAAGGGAGTGGGCCCCTTCCGCCAGCACCACCACATCCGCCAGAACTTCTCCTTCTTTCCGCCCGGCAATAACTCCTTTTACTTTGCCGTCTTTGACAATTAAGTCTTCCACCACCGTTTCGGTAATTAAAAGCGCTCCTTTTTCCTGCACCTTTTTAGCTAAAAACCGGTCGAATTTCGCCCGAAAGACCGAATATCCGCTAATGTCTTCTTTATACCGGGGATTTCGATAGGAAAATCCAATTTTTGCAGTATCGGTTAAAAAATAATAACGCTGTTCAATTATCGGTCGCTCCACCGGGGCTTCTTTAAAAATTTCCGGGAAAACAGCTTCGGTGGGCTTTTTATAAATAATGCCCCCCATAACGTTTTTGGCGCCGGGAAATTCGCCCCGTTCAATTACAAGAACTTTCAGTCCCGCTTCCGCCAGTTTATAGGCTGCCGCCAGTCCCGAAGGTCCTGCTCCAACCACCACTACGTCAAACTTTTCGGGCATTTACCGCACCCCCCTTTGTCCTGCCAGCACCCGGCGTGCTTCTTCGGTAATTGCGGGAAGTACCTCCAGTACATCGCCTACAATACCATAAGTAGCAATATTGAAAATCGGAGCATTGGGATCGTTGTTTATGGCTACAATCACCTCGGACATCTGCATGCCAACCAAATGCTGCACTGCCCCAGAAATACCGCAGGCAATATACAGCTTGGGCCGCACCGTTTGCCCGGTCTGGCCTATCTGGTGAGCATAAGGAACCCAGCCCGCTTCTACTGCCGGGCGGCTGGCTCCTACTACTCCCCCGAGAACTTCAGCTAATTCCTCCACCAGCCGAAAGTTCTTTTTACTTCCAAGTCCCCGGCCCCCGGCAACGATAATCTCCGCTTTATCAAGATAAACTCCCGGTCCCTTTTCCTCCTCGTACTTAATTATCCGGGTCGGAACTTCCTCCTCTAAAATCCCAAGCTCCTCTTCCACTACCACGCCAATTCTGGGTTTAGGTTCGGGCAGGGGAAATACCCGGGGACGTACGGTAGCCATCTGCGGCCGGGCGGTTTTGCAGAGAATGGTCGCCATGATATTGCCGCCAAAAGCCGGGCGGGTTTGGTGTAAAAGCCGGGTAGCTTTATCGATAGAAAGCTCGGTACAATCCGCCGTAAGCCCAGTCTTAAGCCAGGTCGCCACCACTCCGGCTAAATCCCGGCCCAAGGTAGTCGCCCCGATCAAGATAATCTCGGGCGTATATTTTTGCGCAAGCTTGACAATGCCTTTAGCGTAAGGATACGTCCGATAATCCTTCAGAACAGGGTCGTCAATAAGGTAAACCTTATCGGCACCGTAGCGGAAAAGCTGCTCGGCAAAATCCCGGACACCATCACCTAAAAGCACCGCTGCCAGTTCAGTTTCTAAATCATCGGCCAGTTCCCGTCCTTTGCCTAAAAGCTCAAAAGTAACCGGAGCAATTTCTCCGCCTAAATGTTCCACAAAAACCCAGACGCCTTGAGCGTGCATCTAACCACCACCTTAAATATTAAATTACTACTTATTTGCTACAAGCGTTAACGGAACCAGCTTCTCTACCAGAGCTTTGGCCACTTCTTGGGGACTGCCCGTCAGCATTTCTACTTTAGCCCGGGCTTTAGCCTGGGGCACAAAACTTTTCCATACCTGTGTGGGTGAGCCTTTAAGTCCTAAAAAAGCTTCCTCCACGTCTAATTGCTCTTTTCCCCATACTTCCGGCTGGTAACGGGCAGCACGAATCATATCCGGCATAGTAGCGTAACGGATTTCGTTTATCCCCTTTAACGCCGTAAGAAGCGCCGGCAGTTTTGCCCGCACGTATTCTTTCCGCCCCTCAATTTTCCTTACCGCCACTACATAGCCTTCCACGGGATTAAACTCCTCCACCCGCTCAATGTAGGTAATAAGCGCCATATTGAGCCTGGCTGCCACCCCGGGACCCACCTGCGCCGTATCCCCGTCGATGGCTTGCTTACCGGCAAACACCAAATCCACCGGTTCCGCGGAAGCTATTTTCTCAATAGCTTTGGCGAGGACATAACTTGTAGCCAGGGTATCCGATCCGGCAAACTTCCGGTCGGTAAGTAAAATCGCCCGGTCGGCTCCATAAGAAATTGCTTTTTTCAAAGCCTCGGCCGCCTGCGGCGGACCCATCGAAACCACCGTCACCTTACCGCCGTATTTATCCTTAAGCCTTAAAGCTTCTTCCAGGGCGTGGGCATCGTAGGGGTTGATAATAGATGGCACCCCTTCGCGAATTAAAGTGTTAGTTTTGGGGTCAATCCGCACTTCCGCCGTATCGGGCACCTGTTTTAGTAAAACTACCGCATGCACAATACCACCTCCAGACGTTTATTTTTAGTTTACCCAGGATTAAAAATTTTTCTGTGAGTTAGCTTACAATTTTAGCAAAAGCTTTTTATTTTCTTTTTAAAGTCACCAAATAGCCATCGCTAGTTTCCTTCTTTTGATACTCTAAGTTTTTAAGCTCCGCAAATTTTTTTAGGTTTTCCGCTTCCTGCTCTTTTTCCACCAGTACTGTTAACTCTTTATTACCTATTGCATTTAATGCTCTCTTTACCTGGTGAAGGCTATCGGGAACTTTAAGTCCCCGTTTTTTCTCCACCGGTACTTTCCGGGTATCTAAAATGCCGTTAACAAAATTTAACGGCACCCCCTGGTACTCCTCCATTAAATGGGCCTCGGCTTTTTTAAAATCCTCGTGAGACAAATCCTGGCGGCCAAACAGTACACAGTGACAGGTGCCGTTTTCCTTAATTTCTTCTTCCGCAAAGGCACAGGGACAAATGAGCTTTTTATCCAATTCCCTGTCCCCTGACGGCTCAAAGCAAGGACAATAACGGCGCCCAAACATCTTTTCGCTTTCAGTCAACCATATTTTTAAATTGGTATAAAACATCCAGTGAGGATTTACCTTTAAGTTTTTAATTTGCGCATATTTTTTAATAAACTGGTCCTGTCGTCCCAATTCCTGTCGATAGCGGAAATAATCCCCGAAAAAAGCTTTCATCATTTTGAACATCCCTTTAACGTCCATACCCTAACCTCCTAATAATTTTATTTTATTTAAAATATAACATTTTATAATTTTATTTGCAATAAAAAATCCGCCTACCAAACGGTAGACGGATGTTCATCTTAACTATTCGGGTATCTAATTATTCGGCCTTCCCAGTTGCGTAAAACTGCTTCTTCTTCCGAGAGTTCAATTAAATACTGGGGTAAAAGCGGAATTTTCCCAAAGCCTCCAGGCGCGTTGACGATATAATACGGCACTGCCAGTCCCGACGTATAGCCCCGCAAGCTTTCCATTATCCTTAATCCGTCTTCAATCTTGGGAACAAAATGCATCGTTCCCCGTACCCTCTTCGCCTGGAAGATATAGTACGGCCGTACCCGAATTTTTAAAAGCTCATGGTTCAATTTCTCCATAATTACGGGATTGTCATTTACCCCTTTTAAAAGCACCGCCTGATTACCTAATACCACTCCCGCTTCAATTAATTTATCCACCGCTTTTTTGGCCTCAGGAGTTACCTCCCGGGGATGGTTAAACTGGGTATTGATATATATCGGCGGGTATTTTTTTAATATTTTAACCAGATTATCGGTAACCCTTTGCGGCAAGGTCACCGGTACCCGGGTACCAATCCTTTTAATTTCTACATGGGGTATTTCGGAAAGTTCTTTTAATATCCAGTCCAACTCCAAATCGGATAAAAGGAGCGCATCCCCACCGGTAATTAAAACATCCCGGATTTCTTTATGCTCCCGGATGTAAAGAAGGGCTTCTTTTATCTGCTCCCGGGGAGTTTTCCGGTCAACCTCCCCGATATTTCTTCGCCGCTGACAGTGACGGCAATACATCCCGCACATATTGGTAACATTAATTATCAAGCGGTCCGGATAACGCCGGGTAACCGCCGCCACCGGCGAAGTCCCCGCTTCATTCATCGGGTCAAGTTCACCGGTATCATCTAAAATCTCTAAAATGGAAGGAACCGACTGCTTCTTAATACCGCAATCGGGATCATCGGGATCAACTAAGCTCAAATAATAAGGCGAAATGGCAAAGCGGAAGGTTTTACTGACTTCCTGGAGCTCCCAGAGAGCTTGATCGCTTAACGGCAAAATTTTTCGTAAAACTTCCGGCGTTGTTATCCGATTTTTCAACTGCCAGCGCCAATCCTGCCAGTCTTCCTCCGTTCCGCCTAATACCTTTAAAATCTTTTCCTTTTGTTTTAAAATTTTTTCCCAGGCTTCAAATCCCGATAAAACCTTTTTTCTTTCCCTTAACCTACTACGACCAATCCTGGTAAGCTCTCTTTGCCGTTTCAATCCTTCATCTTTCTGCGAAATTCTTGCTCTATTCATTTAAATCCCTCCTTTCAATTCAGAGGGAGCACAGAAAAACCCTCCAGGGGGAGGGTCAAAAAGGCAAAAAATATCCATTTTGCTCCCCCTTCGACGCTTACGAGGTTAGCTGACGGGTTCGGGCGGAAGGAGTCGCCCTACCTAAAAAGGATTCACCCCAAAAGATGGTTCCCCCGCTTCCCGTAACGGGAATTCAGCGTTCTGTTAATAATATTTTACCAAGTAAAATAATTTTTTTCAAGTTTCTTGACTATTTTGTAACATATTTTGGTTATCTTAGAAAAATTTTAACCACGACTTTTTCTTTTTTGACTTTTCTTCTTGAAATTCTAAAGCTACCGAATTTAAAAATTTTCCTTCAAAAAACCGGCGGTTATTGGCAAATACTTCCGGTTTAAGATACTCTTCTAAAAACTTTATACTTCCCGGACCGTGAGCATCGGTACCAACCAAAGCCCCTTTTTCTAAAAACCACCGGGCACTTTTTCGGCTTCCTTCCCCGAAATAACCGGATAAAAGGGAAGTCAGGCTTACCTGAAAAACAATCCCCATATCCAAAAGCTCCTCAATTTCCTTCCAATTCTCCCGTAAATACCGGTACCGCTCCGGGTGGGCAATGATTACTTTATTCCCTGCCCCGATTATCTCCGCTAAGTAGAAGGTAAGCCAGGGCGGTTTTTGCGTTAGCGGCAGTTCAATTAAATAAATCCGTTCCCCTTTTAAGCCCAGAACTTTACCTTCGGCTATTAACTCCGGAAGCTCCGGGGTAAGATAAAGCTCCATCCCCGGGTAGACTTTAAGCGCAATACTCTCCGCCCCCAGGGCCCGGTTTAAAACCTCTACTTTGCGGATTACTTCTTCCGGCTTTAGCGGTGCTCCTTCCGCCATAAAGTGCGGAGTCGCTACCACCTCACGAAAACCCGCCTTCGCCATTTCCCGGGCAAACCATAAGGAATCTTCAAGCGTCTTTGGCCCATCATCTACTCCGGGTAGAATATGGCAGTGAAGGTCCAGCATTTTAAGCCTCCTTAAAAATTCACTCACTGTTTAGAAAACTCTGGGTTAATTATTCTTATTCAAAAAATTTATTAATAAGTATATCCTTAGAAATTTTCAAATTCGCTATATCATTTATTATTTAAAGTTCCAATTTTTAAAGGATCATGTAGAGGAATTGTAACATGATGTTCCCCTTTCAATGTTGTAGTAAGACGAATATGGCTTCCGGTTTGCCGTGTAACCCCTTTTATAAAAGTAATCATAATTTCTTCCCTTCCCGGTAAACTTTTTCCACTAAACTTGCCGGCGCATCTTCCTCTAATACCAGATGTACCTGGAAAGGTACCGCTAAATCCACACACTCCGCTACCATTTTAAAAAAACTTCCCTCAATTTTCCCCGCTATGAAAATATCTATATCCGAAATAGGAGTAAAAAAAGCATTTTCATCGGCCAGGGAACCAAACAAATAAACATCCTTCACTCCGTACCTTTGGCGGATAAATTTAGCTATTTCTTTAGCTTTACTTAAAGCTTCTTCCCGTAAAATCTTTTTCTCTTCTTCCTGTCTTTTTTGCCGCTTTTTCAGCCACTCCCGCTGCTCAATAATATCTTTTTCGGAAAAGGGAACCATACCGTTCACTCCTAATCGGCAACACTTTTTTGCAAAAACTCTATAAATTCTTCCATCTCAAGAAAAAATAACCTCAGTGTGTCCGGTAGCTTTATTAATAAAGCAAGAATTTTTTCCTCATTTAAATTAAATCCATAAACATTTCGAAATACATGTCTAAAGCCTCTTAATTCCTCAAGCTTTTCCCAAAGTTCCCGGCTAATAACTCTTTTTCGTACACCTTCAATATCCAGCGCCATTTGCAGGAGAAGTTCTTTATGCCAGTTTTCCGAAGCCGGTACCTTTCCGTCAAACTCCCGGGCAATTATTTTAAAAATGTTTTCTATACATACATATATATCATGCAAGATAGAAGCCACAGCCCTTATAATAAAGCTATCCCCGCTTAAAATCTTTTTTAAATTTTTTTGTCCAGAATAATATCCTTTTTCTATGAGTTCATTTTCAAGCTTCTTGATATTTTTTAGCTCTTCCTTTATTCTCGCTGAAATAATCATGATATCCCGCGGTGTCATTTTTACCCCTCCGCTTTTATTTACTATAATTGTATCTTAACTCACCGGCCCTTACAATCAGCACTGTTAATTTTTTCTATTTTCCTTGACCTCTTATTTGCCCCAGGATAAAATTAGATTAACAAAAGGAGGCAAAACTTATGAGTAAAGCTTTGAACTCTAACGTTTTTACCTATAAAGATTATTTAAAACTTCCGGAAGAAGAGCGTGGTGAACTTATTGATGGCCAATTTTTCTCAAAAGCTTACGCTTCTCCGTCATGCCTCCATCAAAAAACCCTTTTAGAGCTTGCTTTGCAAATCGGTAGTTTCCTAAAAACAAAAGAAACTACCTGCGAACTTTACGTAGCCCCTTTTGATGTGCTTCTGGCTTTAGAAAATGAAACCATTGAAGACGTTAAAAACGTAGTTCAGCCGGATCTTCTGGTTATTTGTGACCCGCAAAAACTTACAGAAAAAGGTTGCCTTGGAGCACCGGATTTAATTATTGAAATAGTATCCCCCACATCCTATCGCTTAGATTATGTATTAAAGTTAAACTTATACGATAAATTCCATGTAAAGGAATACTGGATTGTAAATCCCGAAACGAAAAC
The DNA here is from genome assembly GCF_000427565.1 of Carboxydothermus ferrireducens DSM 11255. Taxonomy (NCBI): domain Bacteria; kingdom Bacillati; phylum Bacillota; class Clostridia; order Thermoanaerobacterales; family Thermoanaerobacteraceae; genus Carboxydothermus; species Carboxydothermus ferrireducens. The sequence continues at coordinate 22,269 of NZ_ATYG01000003.1, read as the reverse complement.
AGTATTAATTTACCGTCAGGATAATGATCAAGGTTTTGGCGAGCCGGAAAAATACACTATCCCATCATTCGTATCTTCTTCTGTTCTGGCCGGGTTCACTATTTCAACGGAGCAAATATTTAAAGATTAAAAAAGCGCCGGCGTTCTGCCGGCGCTTTACTTACCTAAAAACCATTTGGTTATTCCCTGTGCTAAAGCCGCTGCCGCTTTAGTCCGGTATTCCGGGGTAGAAAGTTTTTTTTCTTCTTCTGCATTGGACAAAAACCCTACTTCCACCAGGGTAGAAGGCATTTCAGTATACTTAATAACATAATATCCTTTATCCGTATAGATTCCTTTATTTTTACTTCCTAAAACTTCATTTAACGAACTCATAAGCTTATCTGCTAAAGCTTTCTCTAAAAGTTGATTACTGGGATCAGGGTAGTAATACACTTGCGTGCCATTAGTCGAGTAATATGCTGGCGAACCTACGCTGTTTTGGTGAATGCTTAAGAATAAATCAGCAGATAAATCATTAGCATAATCTACACGTTGCTGTAAGGAAAGATAAGTGTCGCCAGTTCTGGTCATATAAACAGCAGCTCCCAGCGCTTCCAGGTAACCTTTAAGTTTAAGAGCAATATCTAAATTTACATCCTTTTCTTTAATCCCATAGACCTTTCCTATCGTACCGGGGTCGCTACCGCCGTGACCAGGATCCAGTACAATCTTTTTCCCTGAAAGTACTGGTTCCGGGAAAATTCTTACATTGTATCCCCCATTAATTTTCTCCACCGCAAGGTTTAGCGGGACAAAGCCGGCAAAATTTACAGCTACATTTCCATTTTCCGTAGCTGTGGTTAAACTTTTTACCGGAAAACTCAAATCAGGAGTAGTAATATTATCGATTTGCCCATTTTCTAAAACAATTTTTGCCGTCAGTCTATCATTACTTAAAGTATAAGTAAGATTGGCCGTAGTAGTTATTTGCCAGGTCAGCGAAGCAGGTGCCGTTTCACCTTTAATCTGCACCGGATGTACCGGTTCTACCGGAGTATCGCTAAAGTAAGCTTTCTCCGCCCAGCCTATCTCACGGCCAGCCAAAGCTAACCGGTACCAGCCGTCTTTTTCCTCTAAAACCCCAAAGCTCTTTTCCCCGGAAATTGTCGCTTTAACTCCGGTAGAAAACCCCGCACCGTTAAAAATATTTACGGGATCAATCATTGGATATACCGTTTTAATAATCCTAAGCGTATCTCCACGGCTGGTATCTTCTACAAAAGGAACTAAAAACGCTTTTGCTACCCAGCCGGTAATACTTCCCGCTTTAACCTTCATCCAGTCACCGGAAACCTGCAGTCCTTCTACCTTTGTCCCCTGCGGCAGGGTCTTTATCACGCTATAACTTGTTCCCGGACCGGAACGAAGATTTAAGTTGGTAGCTTTTACTGCATAGACTCCAGAAATCGTCTTAATAGAAGTATTAGTACTGCTCTGCGGAGGAGTAGGGGTTGTCCCCCGGGAAGTCTCGGTAACTTTAATATAGGTTTTTACCACCCACCCGGCAATACTCCCCGCTTTTATGTAATACCAGCCGTTTTGCTCTTTATAAATTTCCACCCGCGTGTTTTTGGCTAATTTACCGGCTATCGCCGCAGAAGTACTCGGGGTTTTTCTGACGTTTAAAATTGTAGCTGTCACAATCCCGGTACGAGACGCTTGAGTGCTCCGGCTACTCCCTACTACCGGACTGATATATTTGCCGGAAACATATCCATAACCGTTTTTATACCGGATTTTAAACCACTCACCCGTTTTCCCCGTAAGTTCAACTTTTTGTCCCCGGGTTAATACACCAATCTTAGCATAATTAATGCCCGGACCAGAACGAACATTTAACGTCGAAGCCGTCACCACTCCGTAGCTTGCGGCCAATACTGGCAGGCGGAACCCAAAAAATATGGAGAAAAGGAAAACCAAAAGAAATGCCAGAGCTTGTCCGCGAAGGCTGGAGCGATATCCCTTTCTCACTTTTTCACCCGCCTTTTTCCATTAATTTATCAAATCTTGTAAATATTATAACAAAGTCTTTACAATTTGTCGAACAAAAAAAACCCCAAAAGGGCGTAAAATCAGAAATTACAGCACATAACCCCCTGGGGCTTGTCAAAATCCTAAGTTTTTTGGGTAGTTTTATGGTTTTTCCAGTTTTTATCCAAATTTGAGCTGTCCCGACATTACCTGTCAACGGACGTCAGTCGTGGGTGGAAAGAATCACCCTACTCTTCAAAGGTTATCGAATGGAGCATTTCCGCTTCATAATAGGCTTCCGCCGAAGTATCTTCTACATGCTTGGGTAGAGGTGCTTCCTTTAAGAAATAATCATAAACTATCCCATACTTTTCCTGGTCATCCCAGGTCACATCCACATCCAGCCACTTACCGTTAACGTAAACCCTGTTCCAGGCATGGGGCTCACCATCACCGGTACCGATCACAATTTTAGTGGGAATTCCCGCTGCCCGGGCAATAGCTGCAAACAAGCGGCTGTAATCCTGGCAAACACCGGTACCGGAAGTTAAGGCTTCCGAAGCAGTTTTCTGAGGCACCACCCCAAGCCGGTAGCTGGTCCAATCATAAGCCAATGCCCTGGCTACATAATCATGAATTGCCTTTACTTTCTCCAAATCACTGGTTAAGTCCTTGGTTAAATCGTAGGCAATTTGCCGAATTGTAGGATTATCGCTATCAACAAAGCCGGAAGGTAAAAGCGTCGACTTATCGGCAATACCGGTCACGTTTAATTTTATCACTTTTTCAATGTAAACACTGCTACCCCACGACTGCTTGTAAAATAGCAGGTAATAGCTGCCACTCCCGTACCGGAAATAAAGCTTCTCGCCACTTATATTGGAACTGTTAAACTCCTTTATTGCATATATTTTCCCGCTACCGGCTGGCTTATAGCCAAAGTCGGTACTAATCCCCGCTGGAATACCGCTAATTTGCAGGGTTCCAATTTCCTCTCCGGGTTTTAAATTAAGGGTATAGGTATTCACATCGGGATACTCGGAAAGCTTCCGGTAGTCAAAGCTTAAAACACTTCCCGGCTTTATCTCTTCTACCGGAGTATTCGAGCTATCCCGGCGAATAATTTTTAGGGATTTAACGGTGGTGTTACCAAAGATATCAACAGCTTTAACCGTTACGGTATTTTCACCGGGATTAAGATTAACCTTAGCAACCGTCTGGTAATACCAAACCGGTACCGCTAAAAGGTTTTTCCCGTTAACCTCTAACTTTGCTACCCGGGAAATATCCCAAGCAGTGATTTTTAAATCCGCCGTAGAATTAGTCACCACCGAAGGCGCTGTTACCATAAGCACCGGCGGAGTTTTATCCAGGTAAACAATATATACCCGACGTAAGGTATACTTGCCTTTATGGTCAACCACTTTAACGGTAAAAATATTACTTCCGGCTTTTAAATTCACCTTAACCGATTTAACTATACTTTTCGTACCCGGCAAAGCATAATGGTTTTTATTAACCGTCAGATACTTTAAAGGATTCTGTCCGGAAGCTTTTGCGGTAATGGTTGCCGATGGGGAATAAACCACCTTTGGCGCCACAACAGTCAGGGTCGGGGTGTCCGCCGCTAACGAAACAGTACTAAATACGGTAACCAGTAAAAAGGCAAGTAGTACCAGCACTCCTAATTTTCTTCTCACCACCAACCCTCCTTTCGAATTTTTTCTATTATCCTAAGTATATTATAATCTTTTTGACAATTTTCTGCAAAAAGACCCTCTCTCAAGGAAAAAAGCTGTAGAAAAAACTACAGCTTAAAACGCTTCTTTATCCACCCAAAGAGAGAAATTTTCTAAGTTTTTGAGAAAATTTGCCGGTTGATTTGCTTCCCCTGCTAAAAGCTTTTTCACCGCTTCCTTCTTACTTTTTCCTGTCGCTACCATAACTATTTTTTCAAACCTGGCAATTTCTTTTAAGCCTAAGGTAATCCCATACTCCGGTACGTCTCTTCCTTTAAAAAAGAAATCTGCTAAAAGCCTTGTTTCCTGCAAAAGCTCAGCTTTAATTATTCCTTCCCGCGGCACCGTCCCTGGTTCATTCATGCCTACATGGCCATTAACCCCCAGACCCAGAAGGCAAAACCCTCGCGGAATATTCCTAATTTTCTTTTCCACCGCTGGAATATCTTCGACAAAGCCGGTTAAAACAAGAATTCTCTCATCCGAAATTGCCAGGGGTTCATAAAAGTTTTTTCTTAAATAATACTGGCAACTTGCCTCATCATCCGGCTTAATACCACCAAATTCATCAAGATTAATGTAATAATTCTGATTGCGGTATTCTCTATCCGCAAGCAAAAGGCATAACTTTTCATAGAGAGGTAAAGGGGTACGACCGGTAGGAAGCACTATAAGTTTGTCCTTATTTTCCCTTAAATAGGAAACAAACTCCTGGCTCAATTTATTAAAAAGTTCTTCCCTGTCGGCAAACACTTTAACTTCCATAGGACACCTCAACCCTTCTACCAGTATCCTTAGCAAAAAAATGCACTGCCTTTTCCGGAAAAGCTAATTTAATTTCCTGTCCGGTATATCCCGACTCCGTTGTTACCACCGTAAGCCGCTGTTGCCCAAGCAACACATGGTGGTAGTGCTCTGAACCCAGGTATTCGCTAAAAGCAACAAAAGCCTTAAGTGGCAAATCTGGCCCAAGCTTTATCTGGTTCGGCCGTATTCCCAGAATATACTCTCCTGATAAAAGATTTAAATTTAACTGTACTTCAAAGCCTTCTCCTCTAAATATTTTGCGTTCATTATCCCAGACTCCCGGCAAAAGATTCATTGAAGGCGAGCCAATAAAAGTTGCCACAAACGTATCTACCGGTTTCTGGTAAATTTCTTCCGGTCGGTCAACCTGCCTTAATTCTCCTTCGTAGAAAACCGCGATTCTATCCCCCATGGTCATAGCTTCAACCTGGTCATGGGTAACGTAAATAACGGTAATCCCTAAATCCTGCTGAAGCTTCTTAATCTCCGCCCGCATCTGGACCCGTAGTTTGGCATCAAGATTGGACAGCGGTTCGTCCATTAAAAATAGCTTGGGTTCCCGGACAATAGCTCGCCCTAAAGCAACCCTTTGCCGCTGCCCTCCGGACAATTCTCTGGGTTTGCGGTCCAGCAAATCACTTAACCCCAGCATTGCCGCTGTTTTTTCTACCTTAGCACGGATTTCTCTTTCTGGAAGCTTTCTGATTCTAAGCCCAAAAGCAATATTTTCAAAAACATTTTTATGGGGATATAAAGCGTAGCTCTGAAAAACCATCGCTACATCCCGGTCTTTTGGTGGAAGGTCGGTAATTTCTCGCCCATCCAAATAAATTTTCCCGGAAGATACTTCTTCTAAGCCAGCAATCATCCGCAAAGTGGTAGTTTTGCCGCAGCCGGAAGGCCCAACCAGTACCAAAAACTCTCCTTTTGCCACTTCTAAATTTAAATTTTTTACTACTTCTTTATTTTTAAAGCTTTTTTTCACATTTTCCAGGCGCAAATACATCTTTTCCACCTAACCTTTCACACTACCACTTGTAAGTCCACTGATAATATATTTCTGAAAAATTAGCGCTAAAAGCACCGGCGGCAAAGCTGCCAGTACCCCACCCGTGGCAATCATGCCATAATCCACAGCATTTTTACCGCTAAATTCCGCAATCGCCACGGAAATTGTTTTGGCGTCCAGCGAAGAAGTAAAAATAAGAGCATACATAAACTCATCCCAGGCCATTAAAAAAGCAAAAATACCTGTAGCCACAAGCCCTGGTACTGCTAAAGGCAAGATTACTTTAATAAAAGCTTGCAAACGGGAAAGGCCATCCACCATTGCCGCTTCTTCTAATTCCACCGGCAGGGTGGCAAGAAATCCCCGCATTAGCCACACCACAAACGGGGTGATAAAAGATGAATAAACAATTATCAAGCTGTAAATTGTATCCAGAAGCCCAAGCTTACTCATAATTAAAAACATCGGGATGATAATCGCTATTGGCGGCAGCATATAGGTATAAATAAACAAATATAAAAGTTTATCTTTAAACTTTCCCTGCATCCGGGTAAAAGCATAAGCCGCCATTGTCCCGGCAACTAAAGAAATTACGGTCACCACCAGTGCAACTTTAAAGGAGTTAAACATAGCCCGGTAAAAAGTATAAGCAGTTTCATCGGCAGTATTTCCCGAAAACACCCGGACATAGCGGGAAAAGTCGATATGTTCCGGCCAGAACTTCAAAGGTTTAGAAAGCAAGTCGGCCTGGCTGGCTACACTGGAAATAAATAGCCAGGCAAAAGGTGCTAAAATAATCATTGTTACCAGCAAAAATCCGCCCCACTGCACTAATGCCGCAGCAATTTTCTCTGATTTTTTCCGTACCACCATAAGCTTCCTCCGTTAAAGCTCATTTTTAATTAACCGGCTGTAGATAATGGCCAGAGCTAAAATAATCAGTGAAATAAGGTAACTTAAAGCTGCCCCTTTACTTAAGTGTAAAAAGCTAAAAGCTTCCTGGTAAGCGTAATAGGTAATTACCTGCGTGCCGTTAGCAGGACCTCCCCGGGTCATGATGTAGATAATATCAAAAACCTTAAACGCTTCCATAGTTCGTAAAACAATTACTACCAGCAGGGTTGGTTTCAAGTAAGGAAGAATTACTTCCCGAAAAATCGTCCATTTGTTTGCTCCATCCACCTCACAGGCTTCGTACAAATCCCGGGGGATAGCCTGCAACGCTGCCAGAAGCAAAATCGCTACCAGCGGCGTCATTTTCCAAGCATCGGCTAAAATAACCATATTTAAGGCTAAAAAAGGCTTACCCAGCCACGACTGGTAGGTATTAATAATGCCTAACTTTACCAGAAGAGCATTTAAAGCTCCGTATTCGGGATTAAATATCCAGCGCCAGAGTGCCCCGTTAACTATTGTCGGTAACGCCCAGGGCAGAATTATCAGCACTCGCAAAATATTTCTTCCAGCAAAATCAGCATTTAAAAGAAGCGCCAGAAGAATTCCGGCAGTAATTTCAATTAACAGCGAAACCACTGTAAAATAAAGTGTTCGGCCCAGGGCACCCCAGAAATAATCCTGTTTTAATAGGTAGAAGTAATTTTTTACCCCTACAAAACCATTTTCCAGAGGATGGGTTAAATCGACGTTGTTAAAACTCAGCCATAAAGTATAAAGGAGGGGGTAGATTACTACCCCCAGAACCACCACCGCTACAGGAATAAGCAAAAACACCTGTAATTTTTTCTCCGTCCGGCTAAAATAACTCATCTCTTTCCCCCGCTATTTCTTTAATTGCTTTACCTTGGCCGCAACATCATTTAAAGCCTGTTCCGGAGTCTTTTTCCCTAAAAGAGCGTTTTGAATTTCAACCTGTAAAGCTTGCGAAAGCTCTGGATACCAGGAAACCTGAGGCCGGTTTACAATATACTGGTACTGTTTCTGAGCTATTTCCACCAATTTTTCCTGCCCCTTCTTTACTTCAGGATCGTTATAAAGGGACTTATAAATAGGTAAAGCTAATTTAGCATATTTCTTCTGATTATCTTTATTGGCCATAAAAAGTAAATATTTTAAAGCTTCTTCCTCATGCTTGGTATTTTTCAGAATCGCCAAACCCATACCACCATTTACGGAAGCACTTTTTGCTTTGTCCGATCCGGGCATTAAAGCTATTTCCACTTTACCGGCCACTTTGGATTCCTTGGGGTCATTGGCTAAATTATACATGTAAGTCCAGTTAATAGCAAAAGCTGCTTCACCCTGGGAGAAAATCCGGCGGACATCTTCTTCTAAAGATTCTCTGGAAGCAGGATTAGAAAGCCCTTCATCTAAAGACTTTTTCATGAATTTTAAAGCCTCTAAACCAGCACCCTGATTCAATACCGGATTACCATTTTTATCGATAATCTCTCCGCCAAAGGCACCAACCAGGGTAGTATAGTCACAAACCACAGCTTCTGCCTGCGCCCAGCTCCAGATAATGGGGTATTTTACCAGTCCTTTATTTTTAATAATCCTGGCATCGGCCAGAAGTTCATCCCACGTAGCCGGCGGGTTTTTAATCCCGGCCTTTTCTAAAATCTCTTTATTGTAGAAAAGATACTTGGTGTCGTTTAACCAGGGCATCCCGTAAAGTTTTCCGTTATACTCTACCGCACTTAAAACGCCGGGGAAAATATCATTCAATAAATTCTGATCAATTTTCCCGGTAATATCCTTAATAAACCCGGCCTGGGCCAGTTCCGGTGTCCAGATACAGTCTACTAAAGCCACATCAAAACCACCGGTGCCAGCTGCCGCACTGGTAACAATTTTATCATGCAGCGCTTCATACGGCACAAAGGTTAAATTTACTTTAATATTAGGATTTTCCTTCATAAAAGCTTCAGTCATCTGCCGGATATCATCTTCACTATAACCAGCTTGCTTCATATAAAGGGCATTTAAGGTCACCGGCCCTGCTTCTTTTTTGCCACAGCCGCTAAGACCCAGAGTTAAAAATAAAATCCCAATCACTAACAAACTTAATACTTTAAGCTTCCTTCTCATTGTTTTCCTCTCCTTTCAGTAAGGAAAATTTTTGAAAATCCTGCATTTCTTCCAGAAAAGCCGCACACGCGCCCAGAGCTTCAGCTTTTTCGTGAATTTTACTTAATTTAATTTCGAGGCCTTCCTGTAAAGCAATAAGGCTATTTTCCTTGAGTCCCTGCCAAAACCCCTCTTCTAAGAATTCCCAGGCCCTGGTCACCTCCCCTCCTAAAAAAATCTTCTCCGGATTAAAAATATTGACCAGATTGGCAATTCCCCGCCCCAATAACTCGCCCCACCATTTAAAAAAGCTTACGCACTTTTCCTCACCATTGGTAGCCTTTAAAAGCAATACATTAAAGTCTTTGGGCAGAGCAGAGTCAAACAAATCCACTAAACGTGGTAGAGCTTTTCCTGCGACTGCTGCTTCCAGACAGCCTGTCTGACCACAGGTACAGACCACGCTTCTGTCATCCGTTACCTTCATGTGGCCTATCTCTCCCGCACGCCCTTTAAACCCTTTATAGGGTTTGCCCATTAACATTATGCCAGCTCCAATGCCCTGGCCGATTTTAATATAAAGGAAATTGCGTAAATTCTGTCCTTCCCCAAACCACTTCTCGGCAATCGCCATAGCCCGGGCATCATGTTCAATTATTACCGGCAGCCCAAATCTTGCTGTAATTACCTCTTTCAAAGGAACTTCCCGCCAGAAAGGCAAATTGTGGGCCGATAAGGATACTCCTTTTTCATAATCAACCTGTCCCGGTAACGCAAAGCCAATTCCGGTAGGTTTAGGAACCTTTTTCAAGAGTTTTTCTATTACTTTTTCTATCTTTTTTAAAGCTGTTTCCCGGGTTTCCCCCTCCCAGAATATTCTTTCTTCCTGGATAATCTCACCAAGAAGGTTGGTAACTATCCCGGTAATTCCCTTATTACCAATTTTTACTCCAATGAAATAAGCTCCGGCGGGGTTTATCCTGAGTTTTTCTGGCTTCCGGCCACCAGTTGACTGGCCATAACCAGTCTGGATAATTAATCCGTGATTTAAGAGCCTTTCCACCACAAAAGATATTGTTGGCTTGGTAAGGCCAGTAACTTCGGCCAGCTCTACCCGGGAAATCTCCCCGGCCCGATAAATAGCCCAGAACACCCGGGTAGTATTCAGCTTTTTTATCATTTTACTGTTGCCTTTGATATCCCGATACAAAGTACTACCCCTTACTTAATTAATTTAACTAACTAAGTTATGGATGAAATATTTCGACAAATTTTTTTAATTTCCTGCTTTAATATTTGGACTTTTTTAAGTGAAAGTAAGGGATTGCTTGACAATAAGTGGTTGGCCAAAGCTTAATAAATTGACAATGATAAGAATTTACCTTACAATTAAGCTATTAATTTTATACAATATTCTTAAATCTTAAAAAGGAGGGTTTTCATGTTAAAATTACAGAAGCTCCGTTTTCTGGCGACAGTCCTGGTCCTGGCTCTAATCTTTAGTTTTGTAAATCCAGGATTAGCCGCTACCTTTGCCAGCACGCCGAAAACGGTAGATTTACTGGAGGTCACCGACTTCCACGGTTATTTAAAGTATGACACAACTTTAAACGGCCAGCCTTTAGAGCAGAAAATCGCTGCAGTCTTAGCTAAAAAGCTAAAAGACATTAAAGCCTCAAACCCCAACACCGTCATTCTCTCCGGCGGTGATATGTTTCAGGGAACCCCCATTTCCAATGTCCTCAGGGGTAAACCGGTAGTTGAGTTTATGAACAACGTCGGTTTTGACGCAATGACCCTGGGCAACCACGAATTTGACTGGGGGTTAGACGCGGTAATTGATTACAACACCAACACCATTAAAGGAGCAAAATTCCCGCTTTTAGCCGCTAATATCGTTTACAAAGCTGATAATACGCGGCCTCCCTTTTTCAAGCCTTATACCATCATTGACAAAAACGGCATTAAGATCGGGGTCATCGGTCTTGTCTCTACCGATTTTCCCAACGTCATCATGCCCGCTTACATAGCACCCTTTAAAATCTTAGATCCAGTTACCACCGCCAACGCCTTAATTCCCGAGGTCAAAGCCGCCGGTGCTAATATCGTAGTGATCTTAGCCCACATGGGGGCGTTTGACTCCACCCTTACCAAAACCGATATCCCCGATAATGAGCTTATTAACCTTGCCAAAAACATTAACGGCGCCGATGTAATCTTTGGTGGCCATACCCATACCATTATCGCCGGCAAAGTAAACGGCATCCCGGTAGCTGTAGCCCAGAACAACGGTAAAGGCTTTGCCCGGGTAACCCTTACATTAGATGAAAATAATAAAATAGTCGACAGCACCGTAAGTTTTGTAAGTATTGTCAACGATTACAACACCCAGACACCGGTAATAGACCCGGAGGTAGATGCTATTGTTGAAGCCGCCAAGGCAGAAGTTGGCCCCATGTTTTCCGAGGTAATCGGTAGAGCAGCTCTTGACCTGACCCGTACCCAGAGTGCCAGCCCCTACGGCGACTCGCTTTTGGGTAACTGGGCCGCCGACGTTACCCGGAAAAAAGTAGGCGCCCAGATTGGCTTTGCCAACAACGGCGGGCTTAGAACAGACTTAAAAGCAGGCAACATTACCGTGGGGGATATCTTTACTTTAATGCCCTTTGACAACACTATCTATAAGCTCCAAATGAAAGGTTCCACCATTAAAAAAGTTCTGGAACAAGCGGTCATGGACGGAGGCAAAGGCATTCAGGTAGCCGGACTTAAATTTGAATACCTGCCCACTCTTCCCAGCATGAGCCGGGTCACCAAGGTTACTCTGGAAGACGGCACACCCCTTGACGATAATGCTGTTTACACCGTCGCTACCAACAACTTTATGGCTACCGGCGGCGATAACTTCACCGCCTTTAAGGAAGCTGTTTCCGCCGAAGATACCTTTATCCTGGTCCGGGATGCTTTTATCGAGGACATCCGGAGTAAAGGTACCATTACCTCACAGATCGACAATCGGATTAAACCAGCAACCGATATTTATAAAATTTCCATTTTAGCTACCTCGGATTTGCACGGAAATATTTTCCCGCTGGATTACTACCAAAATATACCTTACGACCAGGGATTAGCTAAAGTTTATACTTATGTCAAACAAGTGCGGGCCCAGAATCCGGTAATTTTGGTGGACAACGGCGATACCATTCAGGGAACACCCTTAAACTACTATTTCAATATGATCGATACCGAATCGGAATATCCCATGATGAAAGCCATGGGCTATATGGGCTATGATGCCTGGACCCTGGGCAACCACGAGTTTAACTTCGGGTTAAACACCTTAAACCGCATTATTTTGGATGCTACCAATGAAGGAATCGCAGTCTTATCGGCCAATATCGTCTGGGCCAAAGATGGACGGACTTATGTCCGCCCCTATATCATTAAACAGGTTACCACCCCCTTTGGCACAGTAAAAGTCGGTATTCTTGGCCTTACCACCAAGACGATCCCCAGCTGGGAAAACCCGGCTAACTATAAAGGCCTGGAATTTAAGGACCCGGTTGAAACCGCCAAATACTGGATACCCAGGATGAAAGCCCAGGGGGTCGATTACATTATCGTCACCTTCCACTCCGGGGAAGAATCGGCTACCGATGTCATCCCGGAAAACCAGGTTAAAGCTCTGGCTACCAATGTCGATGGCATCAACGCCATTGTCGCCGGCCACACCCACCGGAATATCGGCATGAATATTTACACCAGCCCCTCGGGTAACAGGGTAATTGTTACCCAGCCCGACCGCTGGGGTCGCTATGTTTCCCATATTGACCTTATTTTTGTTAAAGATAGCAGCGGCAACTATAAATTTGCCGGGACCACGTCCAAAACTGTAAAGATGGATGCCAACTACCCTGCCGACCAGGGACTTTTAGCCGTAATGCAACCCTATCAGGATAAGGTATTAGCCTACACCGGCACCAAGATTGGTACTGCTGCCGGCGACTTCTTGGCTACCGGCATCACTACCCAGGATACAGCTTTAATGGACTTAGTCAATGAAGTCCAGCGGTATTATGCTAAAGCCGATCTTTCCATCGCTGCACCGCTAAGCACTACCGCCAAAATTTACAAAGGGGACATCACCATTCAAGATATTATGTCGCTCTATATCTATGAAAACTTCCTCTACGGCATCAAGATGACCGGCAAGCAGTTAAAAGACTGGCTGGAATGGTCGGCCCGTTATTATAAACAAGTAACAAGTCCTACCGATCCGGTAGTCAAAGACCCGGTCTACAATATCCCGGACTACAATTTAGATATGCTCCATGGAGCAACTTATACCATCGACCTTACCGCTCCGGTGGGACAAAGAATTAAAAATCTTAAAGTTAACGGCAAGCTCGTCAAAGATACCGATGTCTTTAAAGTCGCCATCAACAACTACCGTTTCAATGGCGGCGGTGGTTTCATGGCAGCTGCCGGTATCAGTAACACCGACCCCAGTATAGTTTACTTTGACTCAGCCAAGGAAATGGGCGATGAAGGACAAGTAAGAAGTCTAATCATTCGCTATATCCAGGAAAAAGGCACGATCGCTCCAAAAGTCGATAACAACTGGCGAATTTCTACCACACCGGTAGAACAGGAAAAAGATGTCGAAATTAAACCGACCCCTAACCCAGCACCGGCACCCCAGTACGCGGTGGTAATAAACTTAAGAGCATACGTTAAAGCCAATCCTTCTGCCTCTGCCCCTACCGTAGCGGTAGTTAGCGGCGGCAGCAAGTATCAAATTGTAATTAAAGATGGTTCCTGGTACAAAGTAAAAGTGGGCTCCATCTTTGGCTACATCAATGCTAAAGATGTCCTGGTAACCACCCAGCCCGAGAAAATCGTTGTTTATAAAAAAGTAAAAGTAACCTCCAAATCCGGTGCCTATATCCGGGACAAAGCTTCCAATGGAAAAATCTTAGGGGCCGTCCGTTATGGTACCACTTTGGAAGTTATCGGATTTTCCGGCAACCGCTATAAAGTAAAATACGGCAACAAAACCGGCTACATCTGGGAAAAACTTGTAAGTTAAGCGTTTTAAGCACAAACGCCTCTGGTCAGAGCAACGACTAGAGGCGTTTTTACTAATTTAACTTTTCCTAAAAATATGGTAGTATTATTACAAAGCCTAAAAGGAGCGTTGATAATATGTCCGAGGCCCTTCTTCAAGAAATTAAAACCCAGGTAAATCAAATTTCATCGATGTTAGCGGAGCTAATTCCTATGGTCGGCCGCAACAACGAAGCTTTAAAAGAACTAAGAAGCGATGTCAACGAACTGCGAAGTGAAGTAAATGAACTAAAAAATGAGGTCAACGAAATAAAAAAGAAAATCACTACCATGGAAAAAGATATTGCGGATATCAAGGCTACCGTTCAGGACCATACCGAAAAACTTGAATTTGCCATGTTTAAGCTAATCAATCACGAAGAACAGCTTTTTGCCCTGAAATGGGCAAAATATAAGTAAAAAGCAAACCCCTTGGTAAACACTCCAGACCAAGGGGGTTTTAACTAAAGACTTCTTAGGTTTCGCCAATTTCACGTAAAGTTTGTTCTTTAATTTCGGCAAGTTCTTTTTCTACTCCACTTTTTAAGACCGCAACTACTTCCGGGTCAAACTGGGTCTTACTATTTCTCCTTATTTCTTCTAAAGCAAAGGAAAAATCCCGCCCTTTCCGGTAAATCCGGTCGGATGTAATTGCCTCCAGGCTATCCGCCACCGAACAGATCCTGGCTAAAAAAGGAATCTCCTCCCCTTTTAAGCCATGAGGATATCCTTTGCCATCGTAGCGCTCATGGTGGTAACGGACAATTTCCCGCACCTCCATCGCCACATCCATCTCCTTCACTACCTGGTACCCGTACTCCGGGTGCAAGCGCATTACCAGCCATTCTTCCCCGGTTAAGCTACCGGGTTTTAATAATATCATATCGCGAATACCAACTTTACCTATATCGTGAAATATTCCCCCGGTTCGTAAATAATCAATACCCTCGCTATCTATCCCCAGTTTTTCTCCCAGGTAAACCGCATACCTGGTAACCAACTGGGAATGATAAGCGGTATAATGGTCTTTTTTCTCCAATAAACTAACCACCACTTTAAGCGACTTTTCCTGCGCACTTTTTAGCAAACAGTAAAATTCCGTTTCCTGATTTTTTTTATACGCCGCGATAATTTTTTTCGCTAAATTTTCCGCAAATTTAGCTGCACGGTAATAAAAATCCTCGGGAAATTTTAAGGAAGTCGGAAAAGTTATCACCAGAACCCCTATTTTATAGCTACTAAATATCACCGGATACAAAACCGCACTCTCTATACCGCATTTGTTCCAGATCTCCACAAACGGCCCCAGGATGCCTGGGTCTTTAAAGGGCAAGATTCTTATCTTCTCTTCCCGGTAACAGGTGGGGATAGGTAATCTTCCAGCAAAAGAATAGGGGGTTTTGCGCAGCGGCAGACGGGCAAACTCTTCAATTTTTTCCCCAACGCCCGCAATTACTTTAAAAACCCCCAGGCTGTTGGGAACTACTAAAGCTACAAACTGCGGCTCAAGCCAGCGGTAAATTTCTTTTAGGCTTTCCTGAATTACCTCCTGGGAATTGGTTAACAATTCGGCATTGATAATTTCTTTGGGTTCCTTTTCTGCCGGTTCATAAATTAACTCCTCAATCAACCGTTTTAAATAAAAAACCGCTGGCAAAATTTTATTTACTTTTTCCCGGGAATAATTAGAAAAAACAAATTCAATTATGGCTTCAGAAAAAAGGTCCAGTTCGTTTAAAAATATAAATATATTCGCATTCCTCTGGATATGTATACTAATAATCTCCTGTAAAGCTTTAAGATTATTTTGCTCTTTAATGCCTTTTAAAAAAATAACTAATTTTTTTAAAGTTTCCTCTAAATTAAGAGAAAATTCCCCGACAGTAGCTTTAAGTTTTTGTTCAAAGCCCAGCAACACCTGTTTTTCAAAATTTTCATCCTTTAAAAGCTCAGAAAAAACCGGTACCGCCAGTTGATAAAGAATTTCCTTTTCCATGATTTTCACCTAAACCGTCGTTTAAATGTTATTTCGACACTTTTTTATCTCTTCCTGCCAATAAGAACTATTTTCAAAAATAAAATTTTCCCCTCATTCTATAGCTTATATTTCCCTATTTCCTGATTAAGTTCCTCTACTACCCTGCCCAATTCCGTTATATTCGCTCCCACTTCTTCCACCATAGCGGTGGTTTCCTCAACGAATGAAGACGTTTCCACCGCTGTGTTCGCTAAATGGGTAGCCATATTTTGCATTTGCCCGGTTCTCTCACTGATTATTTCCGCTCCATGCCTTAATTCTTTGGCTTTTTCCGAAAATTCCCGGTAGTTTTCGGCGGTTTGTCTGACCACTTCCCCGGCCTTGCTGGCGTCTTTACCGACCTCCTGCAACTGCCGGTGTATGTTTAAAAGTTCCTCCTTTATCTCATTTGCCTTGTTTCTTGTACTGTCGGCCAGTTTCTTGACTTCCTGCGCCACCACCGCAAACCCCCTGCCGGCTTCTCCGGCTCTCGCCGCTTCAATGGCAGCGTTTAGCGATAGCAGGTTGGTTTGCTCGGCTATTTCGGTAATGAATTCGGCCACTTCCATTAAAGCGTTGCTGGTTTGAGCCGCTCTGTTTACCTTGGTTATGAGTTCTTCGATCCTCTTAACGGTTTCCTCGCTGGTTTGCCGCCCCTCTTCGGATTTTTTCTGAATATAGCCTGTTTCTTTAACCGCCTGATTGATTAATACCGCCAGATTCTCTGCGGTTTCTTTCAACTGTTCGGCAATGCTGGTTACGTTGTTAACCAGTTCCGCTTCCCGGATTACTCCGGTGTTGATTTGTTCCACCGCCCCCAGTATGCCTTCCATACTGCTATTAAGTTTCTGGGTTTCCTGCTGCATTAACGATAATATGCTTTTATTTCTGCCAATCATGGTGTTGTAAGCCTTAACTAAATCGTCCAGTTCATCCCTGCCGAACATAGCTTTCCTTTGAAATGCGTCAGCGGTTAAATCCCCTGAACTGATTACATCACAGTATTTGGTTAGCCGTTTAATAGGCTCAAACAAATCCTTGATAATTTGCCGGCTAAAAAAGATCAAAGCTCCCAGCATCGGAATAAACATGGCAACCATAAGCAGAAGTACGTTGTGGGTTGCTTTTTTGGCCGCACCTTGTAAAATTGCAAGGTTTCCGTGGGTACCAAACTGGTTAACGGCATTTACCAGTTCAAAAAAGATAACATACCCGAAAGCTATGCCCACGAAGATAATGGCAAAGATACTGCCAAAGGCAATAAAATATTTTGTCTTTAAAGACAGGTAGATATCACGGATGGTTGTAATCCGCGTCAACTTTTGTACCTCCTTTAAGTCTTAAAATATTCTATTAAATTAGCAAAATAAAGGAATATTTTCACAAAAAAATTGAAAAAAAATACTTTTCTACTTAAAATTTTTCGACAAGAATTAAACTTCTCCTGCAATACTTTTTAAAATTTTCGTTTTAATTAAAAAATTAGTAACGTAAGTTATGTTGGAAATGCTGGAGAAATTAACACGGCTGGTCATTCAAACGACTGATGGCTTAGAAGCACTGCGAACGGAAATAAAGGAATTTTCAAGAGAAATGAAGAATTGGCGCAAGGAAAAATAATTCAGCAATCACCTTGCCTAAAAAAATTAGAAAACCCCAGCCTTTTTAAGCTGGGGAATTTTACTGGTTATTAATCTCAATACCATTTTTCACTAAAATCGTTAAAACTGCTTACCGCCTCGTAAAAATACCAGTCAACGGTATACTTGCCATTATTGGGAGTTATATATTTTGCCGGTACCAAATTTTCGGTAGGCATTTGATCAAGGTCCTCATACACCCTGAACCAAACATAAAAAGCTGGGATCCCCAAATAATTAGAAAACTTTTCGGTTAATGTTCGGGCCAAAATGCTCCAATCATTATTAAAATCTGCATTTACCTGATGATTTAGATAAATTTTTAAAAATTGCTGGTAATTAACAACAACGTCAATTCCGTAATGAACAGCGCCAGTATTCTCATCTACCCAGGTGCCATTTTCATACGTAACCCTGCCAAAATTTGTTGAACCAATTATTAAAGGATTTAAATAATCGTAATTCCCTTCATTTAAAGTTTTGACCAGTTCATCAATCCCTGCCTGAAAAGTTTCATCACTAAAGACTTCCGCTAACGGAGCATTGACCACAAAAGCGGTATTCATATTCTGCAAAACCGTATTATAGGGAATAGCAAAATTCAGCCCTTCGCTTCCATTGAGCTTCATGTTGATTATGCCTATTACTTCGCCCTTCATATTGAAAAGTGGCCCGCCGCTATTGCCCGGGTTAACCGGAGCAGTGATTTGCAGGTAAGATTTGCCGTCTATTTCCCGATTATTGCTGCTAACTATGCCGCTTGCCATACTCCAGCTTAAACCCTGGGGATTACCAATGGTAAAAACTTGTTCCCCCACCTCGGGAAGTTTGGTGGTTAACGCCACCGGTTTTAAATTTCGGGCATTGATTTTAATTATGGCCCAGTCATTTTCCGGATCATATCTTTCTAAACTGACAACTTCGTATTTTGTTCCATTGGCTAAAGTAACAAAAGCTTGTTTTTCTCCTTTAATAACATGATAGCAGGTTAAAATCCGTCCGTCGGAAGAAATAATAAAGCCGCTACCCAGGCCTGAACCGGTAGTGATCAAAACAGTACTATCTTTTAATTCTTTAAAAAGCTGGGTTAAAGTTTTAGGCTTAACCTGAATCTTTATGGATTTGTAAGCTGCAGCTTTTTTGCTATCATAAACTTTTAGCTTAATTGTGAAATATGTATCACCGGTAACTTTAGGGGCTGTCCAGGTAACTTTTGCCGCCCTGGTACTGCTGAACCTGCCTTTATCAGAGCTGCTACCATTTACCGTCCATTCATAATAAATTTTATCCTTATTTTTATCATAGGCTTTGGCAGACAAGGTGATGCTTTCTCCCGAGGTCACTACCGTTTTGCTGGCGGAAATAGTTAGTATTTGGGGCGGATAATTTACTGTTTTAGCCAAAACTGGACGATAATTAAAAAGAACCAGACTTAATAAAAAAACAACGATAAATTTTCCTCGGAATTTCATTGTTACCCTCTCTTTCTTTAAGATGCATTTTTATCTTTATCATTCTCTAAAGTTAGAAAAATTCCTGCACCTTTTAAACAAAAAAGACCAGGGGCTTTTTTCAAATTTAAAGATAAGTTTTAACGGTAATGTTCCTGCCGGTGTTAGTCTTAAAATTTTTTTCGATTATCTTTTTCACATTTTCTTTATTTTTATCCAATCCCTCTTCCTCGATGTTTACCAGAAGGTCAGCTTCCCAGATGATCTGAAAATCAAGTCCATCATTTTTTTCTGCGGTATGATGGCCCCCTATGATATAGCAAACCCTTTCAATAATGCTTTTGTCTTCGTTATATTTAGCCATTATTTCCCTGGCAATTGGCGGCCCTTCTATTTCCTGGTATTTACCGGCAGAAGAATTGTATTTCTGTTCGGCAACAATAATACCTATATCGTGAAGAATAGCAGTTATAGTAATGATTTTCTTTAAATCACCTTTAATATTTTCCCCTTCCATTATTCTTTCCGCATAATTAAGTACTTTTAGGGCGTGGTTAATACGCCTTGTATCATCTCCAAAATAGTTCTTCATCGCTTCAATATACTTTTCCTTGTACATAATTTTTTCTTCCCACTTAATCTCGGTCATCCAAACAGTAAAAATTACGCCATTGGAGTTGGCATTTACATACCTGCCCTCCGACTCTATATTTTAATAATAACCTTATCCGCCGCTATTGTACAGACAAAACTGCTTTTCCTTTTTATCCGCTGCTAACTATTTGCGCTATTACCTAAACAATAATACTTTTTAACCCTTCAAAAGGCAAAAATTTAAAGGCTGTTGACCTTTTGCCAACAGCCTCCGTTTTAATCTCATTTTTTAATCTTTACCAATCGCAATACCTCCCAAGGCAAGTTTATACTCTAAGGTTGATTTAAGTTGCGAACGCTTTAAAAATTCCTCATTACTATAAATTAAAAGGTTAACCGGAACTTTAACATTTTGGCGCATCCACTTAATACGCAAACACAGGTTTTAAATCAACGATAAGATCGTCAAAAATGGATACTCTGATTACATCATCATCCGTAGATATTTCCGGTCTGTGTAATACTATTATATAGTTAATGTTAATTTTTTACAATATGTACCTTTCGCTTGGCCACAGTCGCACAAAAAACCCCAGCTTTGCCGCCGGGGCGCTTCCTTTCTTTTAATTTTACTTCCAGTTTTTACTAAAATCATTAAAACTGCTTTTGGTTCAGTAAAAACATCTCGGCAAATTTAACTCAAATTAACGCTTGTTTGTCCACAAAATTCCTGAAACTACCTTTCGATCACTTCCCCAAATCCAATAATCAATGCTGCTGGTTTCCCACGGGTAATACTCATTCCTACGCTTTAATTGGTCTAAAACAGTATTCCCTAACTCTGCCTTCCTCTTTTCAATAGAAACAAAGGCAATGGGGATATCTTTAACCATGGCGTACTCTTTTGCATTTTGCCAATTATGCTTATATTTGTCTGCACCATTTGTATAATTGAGCATAACTATCAGACCAAAACTAATCCCATTATAATCTTTTGTATTTTCCATGTAGGCTGCAATTGAATCTATCTTTTCGAAATATTTAGTTACTAATGTTTCAACCTCAACTACTATAAAAGGTTTATCACCTTTACATAATAGAATATCTGCATTTTTTTGCCCTTTTCTTCCCTTGCCGACTAAGGGAGAGGGGGCTCCATCCAACACAGAATGATCCGGGGACTTTTTAATCCATTCACTTGACAAAAAACCAATAATGGAACTATGAGAATTGCCATACATTTTAGTGATAATACCCCAATTAAACATCCTGATAAAACTTTCTATAAAAGCAGAAATCATGTTGTTATCTCCCCTTAGCTACCATTTTTCGTCTTGCGCAATGAAAAGAAAAAGGGTGATTGCCCCTATTTTTCGCAAACCTCTCACCTTCCTTTCTCTGCAGCATAATGAAAGCAGGCGGGATTTTCCGCCTGCTCAGCTTGTAGACAAACACCGCTTTTAAGCTGCAAGGCTTGGAAGCGGTGTTTTATTAAAGGTAAAGATTTTATGAATTTTAGATAAAAACGAAGAAAAAGCAGGCACTGCTGGTGGCAGTGTACCTTGTTTTTTCTTCCAGGTGGCTAACTTTTTTAAATTCATGCATGCGAAAAGAAGCGTGAGGTAATGCTTAACTTTCCTCAAGCCTCGCAAATGAGTATAACGCATTCCGTGCTTTTCTTTGGCATCTGCAAAAACCCTTTCGATGGTTTCTCCACGCTTTTTGTATAATTCTTTTCCCCAATAAGTATGCCTTATATCTTCCGCTATTTCCAAGTAATGTTCCCACACATGTCTGGTAACTACTTTTGTATAATTATTGCTTTGGGTACACTTTGAGCGTACAGGACATTCACGACATATTTTCGGGTCACTTTTATACTCTCGGTATCCTTCCCGGTTGGTAGTACTGTATTTTAAAACTTGGTTGTTGGGGCAAAGATAACAATCATAATATTCATCATAAACATAATCGCGTTTTTTAAAGTAGCCTTTTTTAGTCATTGGTCGTTTATAAGGCATAACAGGCAGTGCACCTGCTTTAATTATTTCTCTACATACAGCGGGACTTATGTACCCGGCATCAAGCACAACCGCTTCTATTCCAGGATGTCTTTTTTTAACCCTTTTAAACAAATCAGGAAATACTTGAGTATCGTGAACATTGCCAGGGGCTACTTCTAAATCAAGAACAAAAGCATTTTTAGTACAAGCTACAGATACAGAATAGGCAAAACAGCGTTCTTTTTCTCCTTTTACAAACAATCCACTTTCGGGATCTGTTGTGCTTACTATTATTTCTTGAGTATTTCTAGTATTTTCTTTTAATTCTTCTTTTTCCTGATTATTGTTAATATTAACATTACTATCTTGTTTGTTGTCGTTATTGCTTGTGCCAGTCTTGGTATTATCCTGACCAATACCCAGCCTTATGATGCTCCCAGTAAGGGAAAAATAGAACGGTTCTTTGGTACGGTTAAGACCCGATTTTTCCCTTTGCTGAAAGAAAAACCGGCATCTTCTTTAGAGGAGCTAAACCGCCGCTTCTGGCAGTGGTTAGAGGAAGATTACCACCGAAAAGTCCATGCCTCTCTGGGTATGACTCCTTTAGATGTTTATTTATCTCAGGTAAGTCAGGTACGGATGATTGATGACCCCGCTTCCCTCGACCCGCTATTTTTGAAAAGGGAAATGCGTAAGGTGAAACATGATGGCACTATTTCCGTTAATAATAAGCTGTATGAAGTACCACCCCGGTTTATTGGCCAGAAAATTGAAGTCCGTTTTGATGAAGATGTGGTTTATGTTTATGAAAATGGCGTAGCAGTAGATAAAGCTGTACCGGTTAATTTCGCTGATAATGCTAA